>NZ_JBHLWB010000009.1:0-294649 GCF_042433055.1 Gallibacterium trehalosifermentans | reverse complement strand
GAAATGGCTTACGCCGTTTGTGCCTTATATCTCCGCCCTGAAGGACGGAGTTTTACGGCACGAGTCTGATAAATTAACAGGCTCTTGGCAAGCACAAGAATTACTCAAGCCAATACAAGAATTAGAAAAACACTCTCATACCTATCAACTGCGTAAAACCTTACAACAATATTTTTTATCAAACTGTGATCTCACTCTCACAAGTGAAAAACTATTTATTCATACCAATACATTACGTTATCGTTTAAAGAAAATTGAGCAGCTAACCCATTTAAAATTCAATGATATAAATGATCTATTTATCTTATATTTAAGTACAATCCTAGATACATCATTGTCCAAAACCACAATAAATAATAGATAAAAAAGCTTTTTATTGTTTATCTATACAAAGATTTTTGCACAATTAATAGCAATAATTTCGATAGTTCATCTAAATTATAAGGAGTGTTCTATATGAGTGGTTTCATATTGCTTATCTGCTTTATTATCGCAATCATAATAATGATCCTAATGATCGCAAAATTTAAGGTCCACCCATTTTTAGCTTTAATGTCTATTTCTTTTCTATTGGCTTTAATCGCTGGTATCGATTTAACAAAAATTCCAACTATTATTGGCGATGGATTCAGTGGTACATTTAAAACTATCGGTATCGTCATTATCTTTGGTGCCATTATCGGAACTGTTTTAGAAAAAACTGGTGCTGCACTCAAATTGGCAGATCTTGTCGTAAGAATCGTTGGGCAGAAAAACCCTGAATTAGCAATGTTAATTATGGGCTGGATTGTTGGTATCCCTGTATTTTGTGATAGTGGTTTTGTTGTATTAAACCCTATTCGAGAAGCTATTTATAAAAAAATATCAGCGAACCCTGTTGGTATGGCGGTTGCATTAAGTGCTGGTTTATATGCAGCTCATGTTTTTATTCCCCCAACACCAGGTCCCATTGCTGCAGCTGGTGCTGTTGGCTTAGGTAATAATTTACTTTTAGTCATTGGTCTGGGAATTGTTGTTTCTATTCCAGTTTTAATAGCCAGTTACTTTTTTGCCAGATATACCAGCAAAACAGTTCATATTGAAGAAAATACTTGCGATGAAATACTTATCAAAAATTATGATGACTTGATCAAGCAATATGGACAATTACCAAATACTTTTTTAAGTTTAGCGCCCATTTTTATTCCAATTACATTAATGGCATTAGGATCTATCATTAAAATTGTCGGTTTTACAGGGAGTTTTGCAATATTAATCAGCTTCTTAGGTAATCCAATTATCGCACTTGCAACAGGTGTTATCTTTGCTATTCTTCTGCTAGTGAATACGAAAAAAATCAGTGAGTTTGACACAATTACCAATGAAACGCTAAAAATTGTTGGTCCAATTCTCTTTATCACTGCGGCAGGTGGGGTCTTAGGAAAAGTCATTACTGAAGCAGGTTTTGTCGAATATATCAAACAAAATGCGCAAGTAATTAGTACGGCTGGAATTTTCTTCCCATTTATTATTTCTGCTATTTTAAAAACAGCTCAAGGAAGTTCTACGGTTGCCATTATCACGACCGCATCAATCATGGGAATGTTTAATGTAGGTGATTCATTAATGAGTGCCTTAGAGCTGACATCAGAAATCGCCGCCGCTTTAACTGTTATGGCAATTTCATCTGGTGCAATGTGTGTATCTCACGCCAATGATAGCTATTATTGGGTTGTAACTAATTTTACCAAATTAACACCGCAACAAGGTTATCGAACACAAACCGCATTGACGTTTATTATGGGAGTTGTTGGTATTTTAACCGTTTATCTACTTTCCTTAATTTTGTTGTAATAAGGATTTCCGATGAAAATTATTATCGCCCCAGATTCTTTTAAAGAAAGCCTCACCGCTTTACAAGTAGCTAAAGCGATTGAGATAGGTTTTAAGCGTATTTTCCCAGATGCGGAATATTACAAAATTCCGATGGCTGATGGCGGTGAAGGTACAGTACAATCATTGATTGATGCGTGGCAAGGAACAGTCATTAAAACACAAGTTACTGCACCACTTGGTAATACTGTAATTGCAGAATGGGGACTTTCAGCAGATCAAAAAACAGCCATTATTGAAATGGCAGCTGCCTCAGGATTGCATCTTGTACCTGAACAACAGCGTAATCCACTCATTACCACCAGTTATGGTACAGGTGAATTAATTAAAGCTGCTTTAGACTATGGTGTAACCAAAATCATTCTTGGTATTGGCGGTAGTGCAACAAATGACGCTGGCGTAGGAATGTTGCAAGCATTAGGTGCTAAATTTACTGATGTTCAAGGAAATGAATTACCTTTTGGTGGTGCAACACTACAACACTTACAACAAATTCAATTAGATACCTTAGATCCACGTTTAGCTAATGTACAATTTGAAGTGGCGTGTGATGTTGATAACCCTTTATGTGGCGAAACTGGCGCTTCAGCAACTTTTGGCCCGCAAAAAGGTGCTACGCCAAATATGGTTCAACAGTTAGATACCGCTCTAGCACATTTTGCTAAAATTGTCGCTCAACAATACTACAAAGAGATTAATCATATTGCTGGGGCTGGTGCCGCTGGTGGTATGGGAGCTGGTTTACAATTATTGCCACATTGTCAATTAAAAGCGGGGGTTGAAATCATTATTTCAGCAACACAATTAGCTCATTATATTAAGGACGCAGATTTAGTGATTACTGGCGAAGGAAGAATTGATGGACAAACTATTCACGGTAAAACACCAATTGGCGTTGCCAAAGTCGCCAAACAATTTAATAAACCCGTGATTGCCATTGCTGGTTGCTTACGTTCTGATTATGAAGTGGTATATGACGGAGGCATTGATGCGGTTTTCCCAATTATCCGCAACCTTGCCTCATTGGAAGAAACACTTGCACTAGGAAAGGAGAATTTAATCTCTACGGCACAAAATATCGCCCGTTTAATCAAACTCACCCAAGCATAACGCTAATGTTTATCAGTATGTCAGATACTGCAGTATCTGACATACGATGCTAGCATTCCCCACCTAAATTTTGTACAATCTACGCCTTTTTTGAGTGATTAATCCTATTATCCAAACTATAAAAACTATGAATACTACAACACCTAATATTGGCTTTTTAAGCCTTGGTTGTCCGAAAAATTTAGTGGACTCTGAGCGTATTTTGACCGAATTGCGTGCAGAGGGTTATAACATTGTCCCTACTTATGAAAATGCAGATCTTGTCATTGTCAACACCTGTGGTTTTATTGATAGTGCGGTACAAGAATCGTTAGAAGCGATTGGTGAAGCATTAGAAGAAAATGGCAAAGTGATCGTAACAGGTTGTTTAGGGGCAAAAGAAAATCAAATCCGTGAAGTACACCCAAAAGTATTAGAAATTACTGGTCCACACAGTTATGAAGCAGTGATGAATCATGTCCATAAATATGCACCAAAACCTGAATATAATCCGTATATCAATGTGGTACCAAAACAAGGAATTAAATTAACGCCTAAACATTATGCCTATGTCAAAATTTCTGAAGGCTGCGATCACCGTTGTACATTCTGCATTATTCCATCAATGCGTGGTGATTTAGATAGTCGCCCAATTAATACCATTTTGGACGAAGCAAAGCGTTTAGTCGATGCTGGGGTAAAAGAGTTATTAATCGTTTCTCAAGATACCTCTGCATATGCGTTGGATAAAAATCAGAAAGAACAAAAATCAAAAACGGTTTTCTGGAATGGAATGCCAATTAAAAATGACTTGCTCACTTTATGTGAACAACTCGGTAGCTTAGGGGTATGGGTTCGTTTACATTATGTTTATCCATACCCGCATGTGGATAAATTAATTCCATTAATGGCACAGGGAAAAATCTTGCCATATTTAGATATTCCACTCCAACATGCTAGCCCAAAAATCCTAAAAGCCATGAAACGCCCTGGTGCGATTGATCGTACATTAGAGCGAATCAAACAGTGGCGTGAAATTTGCCCTGAACTAACCTTACGTTCAACCTTTATCGTTGGTTTCCCTGGGGAAACGGAAGAAGATTTCCAAATGTTGCTTGATTTTATTCAGGAAGCACAACTGGACCGTGTTGGCTGTTTTAAATTTAGTCCCGTCGAAGGTGCATCAGCAACTGATATGGCAGATCAAGTTCCTGAAGAAGTAAAAGAAGAACGCTTCCATCGCTTTATGCGATTACAACAACAAATTTCTGCGGCACGTTTACAACAGAAAATTGGTAAAACGTTACCGGTGATGATTGATGAAATTGATGAGGAAGGCATTATCGGTCGTTCAATGGCAGATGCACCTGAAATTGATGGCGTGGTTTATCTTGATAATTTAAGTAAACAACAGGTTAACGTTGGCGATATTGTAATGGCAACCATTCATAACGCAGATGAATACGATCTGTGGGCGACGATTTAACCACCAAAACTGAAGAATAAAACCCTTTATACATTAAAAATAAAGGGTTTTACCACTAAACACCTCATATTAATAAAAAAATCGCTGCAAATAGTAATAAGTAGTAATGCGATTCCTTGCACCTTGTTCAAAGCTAAAAATCATTTTCAACAAAAATAAGTTTTAACGTACTTTAAATTCTATCTCTTTTTGGTAATCAATAAACAATGTAGGCAAAGTTTTAGCGATAGCTTCCAACTGCTTAATCAATGGTAGAAAAGTCGCAGTAGTTGGCAATAACGTACTATGTTGTAATTGTTGCAATAATTCCGTTACTTCTTGCATAGATTGCTCAAACTCATCTCCTGTTAATTGATCAAAATTATCCAAAATCGCAATGATCCGTCGTGAAATAGGATAAAGGTGAATCAACATTTGCGTGCTTAATTTTGCTGTGTTCATTTGAGAACGAAATGTTGCTAATGCCGCAATATAGCTTAATAAAGAATAATTGAGTTTTAATAATTCAAACGCATTATTTAACCGAGTTTTATCCTTATAGCCTTGATAATTAAGATTAGATACCGCAGTATTTAACGCCGTAGCATTATCGTGAGCTTGACGGCGGATAATACGATATTTCAGATCATGGTGATTACCAAACTGTAGTTGCACCATAATCGTTAAGAGATAACGTGCATTACTCTTTAACGCATTGATCAAGGTATATTTTAAGCGTAAATATTTCCAATCTGGCCATAAATAAGCCACAGCTAATCCTGCAATAACACAACCAATAATGGTATCTACCGCTCTAGGCAATGTTGCAGAAGCAATATCTACCCCAATAATATTAAAACTTATCAATACCTGAATCGTAATGAAAAAAGTTGAAAAACTATAATTATTGGTACGGAAAAATAAAAATAACGTACTTGCAATAACCACAATGCCTAATTTACTTTCCAAACTCGTGGTGAAATATGGCATCAATGATCCAACTAATACCCCTAAAATCGTACCAATAATCCGCTGTTTTAACCTTGTTTGCGTTGTAGTGTAATTTGGCTGACAAACAAAAACGGCAGTTAATAAAATCCAATACCCTCGTTCAAGCGGAATATTATTAGCGATTAAACAGCAGACAGTTACCACAATTGTTAGACGTACTGCATGACGAAATAACTGAGATTCAAAGGTACATTGATTTTTAATTACCCGAAAAATATTGGCTAACCCAGTAATTCGATCTTGATGAATTCGCCAATTCATTACACTATGTTCGGTTTCTTTTACATTCGCATCTAAATGAGCTAGTTGTAACTCAATTTTCTGCAAACTTTCTAATAAAACGGTTAAATTACTAATGTGTTCGCTATCAGGGGTTGTCATTTTAAAATGTGAAAAGGATTGTTCTAATTCCATCGTGGCGTGTTTGACTTTGCCATAATAAAGAAACGCTTGATTACGTTGTAAAGTTTTCGCAAAAGCTCGACACGTTTTTGCTTGTAATTCAAGTAAATAACGAATTCTGAAAATTAAATCGCTATATTTCAAATCAGATAACAATTCAGCATAATTAAAATAATTGGAATTAATTCGTTCGTGAATATCCTGTGCAATGAAATAGCTGTTAATCATCTTTAACGTCGTATTTGATACCGAGTTTCCTGTTGAACGATAAAACAATGCACTACGACACAAATTAAAGGCTTGAACTACACGACTATTTGCTATTACTAACGCAGTTTGTTGCTGATCTAAATCGGCTTCACGATTATCTGGATTAAAAAATTCTGCTTTAGTTTGCAGATAATCTGCTAATGCCAAATAAGCATTCGCCAGATTTTCTTGTGCTGGTTTTAATGGAAAAAGTAGATAAACCAGCATAGTCAATAAACTATAAAGTGAAGTCCCCATTAAAATTAAGATTGGATTAAGAAACCAAACTTGTTCGGGGTTATATGCAAGAATCGTATATAAAGCAACAACCAAACTACCAAATGCGATCGTGCTATAACGCTGCCCAATCGCACCTAGCATAGTAAAGAAAAAAGTTAATATTGCCATGACCAAAATAAAAAGATAATGGTCAACAAAGGTAATTTGAACAACTAAAGAAGAAATCGAAAAGGCAATTAAAGTATAAAATAAATTTTTTACTCGTCCACTTAATCGATTATCTAAATCCACCAATCCCCCTGCAATCGCCCCTAAAATCAATGGCATACTGATGGAAGAAATCTCAAAATACCAGACAACAATCGCAATAATATTAACGGTTAAAAACATTGGAATAACCGCTAAGATTTTACTATTTAACCATGTAGTATTTACTCGTTCCCAAAACAGCTTAAATATCATTTTTATTTAAAGAACTTCTTCTGATTAAGATAATTTGCATACTCTTTTTCTACGACTCTTTGTCCAACTGGAAAGAGTGAAATGCGTACTAATTTAAAATGCATAATCCCTGTTGGAATACCAATAATCGTAAAGCATTGCATGACACCAACAATAATATGGGCAATGGCAAGCCACCAGCCAAACAAAATAAACCAAACAATATTGAGTACAGCACCAATGCCATTTACCACAGAATGCTGTGGCGCTATTTGGTTCACATGAACAATATCATGTCCAAAAGGCACTAACGATAGCTTAAAAATTTCCCAACAACTGCGAGTATACGGCAAAGTTACCAGCAAAATAGCACTAAAAAAAGTCGCCATTAGCCACGCTAGAGAGATCGCAAACCCACCAAAAAAGAAATTCCACACATTTAAAGCAACATTCAACATCTTATTGCAAACGCTCCGCTAAATAGCCTTGGTAATCAGGAATTTGAATCTCTGTGGTTTGGGTAAATAATGGTGAAGAAATTAAGAAATTAGCAGAAGAACGTGTGATCGCAGTTGGAATATTCCAGACTGTAGCAATCCGCATTAAAGCCTTGACATCGGGATCATGTGGTGCAGCGTTCATTGGATCCCAAAAGAAAATTAAAATATCAATTTTACCTTCGGCAATTAATGCGCCAATCTGCTGATCACCTCCCATTGGACCACTTAATAAGCTATTAATAGTCAACCCTGTTTCTTTCGCAAGTAAATGTCCTGTAGTCCCTGTCGCCACCAGATGGTGTTGTGCTAACTGTTGTTGGTGTGTTTTACACCATGAAATAAGCTCTGCTTTACAGTGATCGTGTGCAACTAAAGCAACAGTTTTTTTTGTTTTTAATTGACGAATCGTTTGTTGCATTACATTCTCCTTTTCTCATTTCTATAAAAATAAAGCGGACTAAATAGTCCGCTCAATATTGTACATCAAATCTAAATCAACCTAACAAGATTATTTACCTTGCGCCCATTTTAAGAAACGTGCTTGCGTTTCTTTATCGGCTTGTTGATACCAATATTGCAACATTTGTTCTGCAACATTTTCACCTTGGACGGTAATTTTTGCTTTTGTTGCTTTTGTCCCTGCTGCGGTAGGAAGCGCTGCAGGCATACTGACAGAAACAAGATTTGGTACTGCTGCAACACCTTGCGAAGCATTATATTCTGCTAAATCTTCTGCCACACGTGTATCTGGGAAAATACCGCTTTGTTGTAAAATATCTTGTTTCGTACCCACCTCTTGATCTGTCGCTGTTTTGACAATGATTTTTGGATTTTTTGTGAATAAATTCGCATTACGCATATTATCTAAACGAGGTGCAGTAATCACTAAATCTTGATCACCACTTTGGAACGTTACAATAATAGGATTAGATTCAAATAACGTTTTATCAGATCCATTGTTTACCACTTCAGAAACTCGAACCACAACTTGGTGCGTAGCATTATCACTAATATTGAAGCTGCTTTGAGATTTCGTTAACGAAGATTTTACTTTTTCGCCATCAATAGCAAGAAGAGAGATATTTGGGGTTACTTTTACCGTTGCAGCTAGGCTACTTACAGAAAGTGTTGTTGCTAAACATACCAATGCCAAACGAGATAATTTCATGTACACTCCTAAAAGGTTTTCTGATTAAAAAACATGATTATCCTATGCTATTTTCTGTAAGATTTAAATAAAAATTTAGGGATTATTATGCAAACACAACAATTTATTATTTATGGGCACGTTCAAGGTGTGGGGTTTCGTTATTTTACTTGGCGAGAAGCACTTCGCTTAGGGCTTACTGGGTGGGTTAAAAATCAACCTGATGGATCAGTGTTAGTTATTGCTCAGGGTTCCGAACAACAATTAATGCAATTTAACCAGTGGTTACAACAAGGTCCTAAAACGGCAACAGTGCAATATATAGAAACAATTACTATTGATAACGCTAAACAATATGATCATTTCAGTATTGCTCACTAATTTCCGCTAATGTTGTAATTGATGAGATCTGAATTTACTAATAGCCACAGATAAAATAAAAAGCGAAGCTTGAGTCAATACGATTGTCGCTCCTGTTGCACTATCAAGATGATAACTTAGTATAATGCCACCAACAGTTGATAATAATGCACTGCCAATCGCGATCCATAACATTCGTGCAAAACGTTTTGTCAGTAAATAAGCAGTAATCCCTGGAGAAATAAGCATTGCAACCACTAAAATTACCCCAACAATTTGCATTGCCAATACAATCGCCAAAGAAAGTAATGCTAACAACCCATAGTGTAATAATGTTATATTCAAACCAGCAACTTTTGCTTGGATTGGATCAAAACAGTACAGTAACAAATCTCGCCATTTGCAATAAATTATCCCTAACATCACGCCAGTAAACAGCAGCATTTGCCACATTTGTGCTTTATCAATACCTAAAATATCGCCAAATAATATATGTGTTAAATGCTGTGTTGTTTCAACTTGGCTAAACAACAGTAAACCCAATGCAAACATTCCTGAAAAAACGATGCCCATAATAGTATCTTCTTTCAAGCGAGCATGATTTTTGAGAAAACCGATACTACTTGCACAACATAATCCTGCAATAAATGCACCAATAGTGAGAGGTAAATTAAAAATAAAAGCTAACACAATACCAGGGAGAACCGCGTGTGAAATCGCATCACCCATCAATGCCCAACCTTTCAAGACCAAATAGCAAGATAACACAGCACAGACAACCGCAATCATTAATGCGGTTACTAATGAGATTTGCATAAACGAATAGGAAAGTGGCTCAATGAACCAATTTAATAATCCACTCATAACTCCCCCTCTCGTTTACTCCTAACGGCATAATAGCGTTGGATAAAAAAGCCATATTTAGGCGAAAAGGCAAAAGCCAATAAAAATAAGCAAGTTTGCAAACTAACAATAATGCCGCCTGTTACCCCATCAAGGAAGAAACTAATATACGCCCCTATTCCACTTGTCAACACACCAAGCGTAGTTGCAATCTTTAGCAGTGTGGCAAAACGATCTGTTAATAAATAAGCTGTAGCACCTGGAGTAATCACCATTGCGATGACTAAAATTGCCCCAACAGTTTGCAACGCCGCCACAATACATGCACTCAACAATGTGAAAAAGAGGACTTTTAAAGCTGTTGGATTTAAACCACTAGCCTTAGCCTGAATTTCATCAAAAAAAACTAATAATAAATCCTTCCAAAACAGGAATAAGAGAAGAAAACAAACACTTAAAATAATCACCACTTGCCAAATATCACTATCAGCAATCCCTAAAATATTGCCTAAAATAATACTCTCCACATCAATAGCCGTTGGGTTTAAGGAAATAATAAATAGACCTAACGCCAAAAATGTGGTGAAAATAAAACCGATAATGGCATCTTCTTTAAGAGAAGCCATCGCTTTAACCCATAAAATCGCAACGGCGGCTAACAGGCCAGATAAAAAGGCACCTACCGCATAAGGTAACGCAAGGGCATACGCAATAGCCACCCCAGGTACGACAGAATGAGATAAAGCATCGCCAATTAATGACCAACCTTTTAGCATTAAATAGGCAGACAAAAATGCACAAACGCCACCGATTGCAGCGCTCACCCAAATTGCTTTAAACATATATTCATATTGAAAAGGGGCAATGAGTAACTCCCACATCTTATTGCTCCTTATACGGTTTTACTAAAGTTGCAGGTGGTTCGTTTTTCGTTTTACCATAAAATACGGCAGCCTTTTCATCATCTGTCAATACCGTAACCGCTCGTTCGTCGCCATCTTCATGCAGAGTTTCACTATGCAATTTGATATGACGCAGCACGCCACTAAACACTTTCTCTAAATTTTCTTGCGTAAAGGTTGAATTTGTCGCACCACTTGCAATAACAGTACGATTAATCATGACCACTTGATCACAAAAATCTGGCACACTACCCAAATTATGGGTTGAAACTAAAATCAAACAGCCCTCTTCTCGCAATTTTTGTAACAAATCAATAATTGCCAGTTCTGTTTGTACATCAACGCCTGTAAAAGGTTCGTCTAACAGAATAATCTTACTTTGCTGCGCTAATGCGCGAGCTAAAAATACCCGTTTTTTTTGTCCACCAGACAACTCACCAATTTGTCGATCTTGCAGATGAGTAATATCCACTCGTGCCATCGCTTGCGCAACAATAGCTTTATCTGTTGATTTTGGTATTCGCAGAAAATTCATATGCGCATAACGACCTTGCATCACAACGTCATAAACCGAAATCGGAAACTGCCAATCAACCTCTTCACTTTGCGGTACATACGCGACTAAATGTTGTTTTAATGCCTGTTTCACAGAGATACCACAAAGTTTAATCTCTCCTTGCTGCGGGGTAATTAACCCCATAACACTTTTAAATAGGGTAGATTTTCCACTCCCATTGACACCAATTAAGCCACAAATCGTACCGCCTAATAGCTGAAATGACATATTATGGATTGCAGTATGTCCATTGTTATAACGTACACTGATATCATCAACCAATAAAGAAGCTACTCTCTCCATGACTGTTCAAACCCTCTCGCTATGGTATCGACCGTTGTCGATAATAATGTTAAATAGGTCGGTACTGGTCCTGTTTGTGTCGATAAGGAATCAACATACAACACGCCACCATATTTAGCCCCTGTTTCTTTCGCTACTTGTTTTGCGGGTTTATCCGAAATCGTACTTTCACTAAATATGACTGGGATCTGATATTGTTTGACTTGTTCTATAACGTGTCGAATTTGTTGCGGGGTACCTTGCTGTTCTGCATTGATTGGCCAAAGATATAATTCCTTAAATTGATACGCTTTGGCTAAATAACTAAAGGCGCCCTCGCTAGTAACTAACCAACGTTTTTCCGCAGGAATACTCGCCAATTTAGCTTGAATCTGTCTATCCAACGCCATCAATTTTGCTTGATATTGTTCCGCATTATGGTTATACATTTCGGCATGAATGGGGTCATATTTCACTAATGCTTGACGGATATTTTCCACATAAACCATCACATTTTTTGGCGACATCCACGCATGAGGATTGGGAATACCTTTATATGGTCCTGCATAAATAGAAACAGGTGTTACTCCCTCACTTACCACAACACTGGGTACATTTTTAGGTAATGTGCTAAAAAAACGAGTAAACCATTGTTCCAAATGCAAACCATTCCATAAAATAAGATCCGCATCTTGCGCTTTAACAATATCTTTTGGCGTAGGTTGGTAATTATGAATTTCTGCACCAGGTTTCGTGATAGATTCAACAACCGCACTATCACCTGCTACATTTTGTGCGATATCTTGAATAATCGTAAAGGTAGTAATTACTTTAAACGGTTTAGCTAAACTTAGTGTAGAAATACAAAATAGACAAAGTATCAGCAAATATTTTTTTAACATATTCTTTCTCAATAGACTAAGCAAATCACCTAAAGTTTAGCTTATTTTTTACACAAAGTAAATGAGAATTATTCTCAAAAAATAACTTATAAGCATTTTGCAGGTTTTGGTAACCCCGCCAATTTTGTTGCTTGTTTGGCAGGTCCCTCTGGAAATAAACGTTGTAAATAGCGGCTATTTCCTTTCTCTTCACCCAATTTTTGTGCCATTGCCTTAACTAACATTCTAATTGCTGGCGATGTTTTATATTCTTGATAAAAATCACGCACAAAATAAATCACTTCCCAATGTGCCTCTGTTAAAACTAATTGCTCTTTCTCTGCAATGACGTTTACTAATTCAGGACACCATTCTGCACTATTCAATAGATAGCCTTGTGCATCGACTTCAATCTGTTTTCCATTAAACTCAATGTATTGCATAAGCACCTCAAATTTTAAGCAATAGCTATTGTACAAAACTCTTCTTAATACAATGAAATAAAATTACCTATCGTTATAATTAATAAAATAAAAAACCGCACCATAAGATGCGGTTTTTAAGCAATGAAAACATATTAATCACGACTTGCCGAAAGAATATTAAGCAAGCTAACAAAAATGTTATAAAGTGAAACATAAATACTGACGGTCGCACGAATATAATTGGTTTCGCCACCATGGATAATATTGCTCGTTTCTAATAAAATTGCACCACTTGAGAAAATAATAAATAACGCACTAAGTGCTAAATGTAATGCTGGAATATTTAAAAAGATACTCGCAATCATTCCCACGACTAACACAATAAATAACGAAAACATCATGCCAGACAGAAATGACATATCTTTTTTGGTGGTTAATACATAAGCAGAACAAGCAAAGAAAACCAGTGCAGTTCCCGCTAAAGCGGTAACCACGATATCACCTAATCCTTGGCTTACATAGACATTTAAAATTGGACCTAAGGTATAGCCTAAAAAGCCTGTAAACGCGAAAGTAGCTAAAATTCCTAATCCACTATTCGCTAATTTATGGGTTAAAAATAACAAACCATAAAAGCCAACCAACATCACAATTAAACCTGGGTGAGGCAGATTGAATGCCATAGAAAGATAAGCAGTGAGTGAAGAAAATGCGATGGTTAACGCTAATAAAAAATAAGTATTACGTAGCACACGATTTGTACTTAGAATAGAAACCGAACTTTCTCGCGTATCAATCACAATTTTTGGTTGCATATTTTTAATATCTCCTAAACTAGAAAAATAACTTAATAACGGTAATAATTTATCCTAACAATGTCAATATTCACGCTGAGAAAAATAGTAAAAAGTGCAAAAAAACAACATAAGGTTTAAAAAGTGAGCTATTGCGCCGAAATTTACATTTTTCTATTTACTGCTATCACAAACTGTACTATATTGCTCACCGCTAAAACAACTATCTCTGCGGAGGAATGGTCGAGTGGTTGAAGGCACCGGTCTTGAAAACCGGCGAGGATTTACGTCCTCCAAGAGTTCGAATCTCTTTTCCTCCGCCATTTCTTTTTTATTCTTGTATTTCCTCTTCTAACTCATCAGCCATAGCAGCTAATAAATCACGACAAAGTTGTGCGATACTACGGTAGAATGTGGTTTTTGCGTGAGCTTCAATTTGTCCGAGAAAACGTCCCATACAAGGCAAAAGAAAATCTTGAAATAACCTCTGTTGAGCTTCGATTGAGCCTGTTTGATCTTCAATCCAAGAAGAGGTTAATAATAATAGTGCAACATGATCTGCATTCTCTACATCTGGCATAGCTCGTTCGTGGCGAAATTGCAGAAAATCTTCTAATCCAATCCCATAGCCAGATAAATTAAAATCTACAGATGCTTGTAAATGTTGATAATCTTCTACAAGTTGTTCTAAAGTCCAATTAACAGCTAAATTCTTCATTGCCACTTCGCTTTGCTGATCTAAGACTAATGCCCAAACAGAACGCACACCATCTTGTTTTATCCACTGTAACGCTGGTGCTAATACTGGATCTTGTGGTTGGCGATAAAAAATATTGCCAAATAATCGGCAAATTAAAGAAAAGTTATTAATTTCAATAGGTTGTTTACTCATATATTTTTACTATCTCAATAATAATCAATAAAAGTATGAAGAAAGGTGCTAAGTTTACTATAATTCCCATTTTTCAATAAGCGGTTTCGTGGAGAAGAGGAAAAATGAAATTTATCGGAGCTCATGTTAGCGCATCAGGTGGTGTAGAAAATGCTGTGTTGCGTGCCGTAGAAATTAATGCCAATGCTTTTGCACTATTTACAAAAAATCAACGTCAATGGAAAGCACCAGCGTTAAAAGCAGAAACAGTTCAAAAATTTAAAACATTCTGTAAGCAATATCACTTTTCACCAGAACAGATATTACCGCATGATAGTTATTTGATTAATCTTGGACACCCAACTACTGAAGGGCTAGAAAAATCACGTACTGCATTTATTGATGAAATGCAACGTTGTGATCAACTTGGCTTAAAATTGCTCAATCTCCACCCAGGTAGCCATTTACAACAAATTCCAGAAATAGATTGTTTAAAACGTATTGCAGAATCAATCAATATTGCACATGAACAAGTGCCAAATGTGGTTGCTGTTATTGAGAATACGGCAGGACAAGGCTCTAATTTAGGTTGGCACTTTGAACATTTAGCAGAAATTATTACTCATATTAAAGATAAATCGAGAGTTGGCGTTTGTTTAGATACCTGTCATACCTTTTCTGCTGGTTATGATATATCAACATTAACCGCCTGCGAATATACATTTGAGCAATTTGCCAATACGGTTGGGTTTCAATATTTGCGTGGAATGCATCTCAATGGCTCAAAAACGCCTCTTGGTAGTCGTGTCGATCGCCATGATTGCTTGCAAGCAGGAACAATCGGTACAGATGTTTTCGCTTATATTATGCAAGACTCACGTTTTGATAATATACCTTTAATTTTAGAAACTATTAATCCAACCATTTGGAAAGATGAAATTTCTTGGTTACGTTCATTAGAAAAATGTTAAAACTTTTGCACAAAGTTTGGACTAAATCACAAAAATAGGTTCTTATGGCGTTTTTTAATAAAAATAACTAGCCAAAAAGAGCCTTTTTAGATAGCATTTCCAATCTTTTAAAAATTTTAATTATCTAACTTAATTTTTGAGTCATGTTTTATCGAATTTTTGTTCCAGTATGCTTTCTGTTTTTAACGGCGTGTAGCAATTTATCTCACACGCAGCAAACAACTTCATCTAATCATGATGTCTCCACTCTCAAAACAAATGCAACTGAACGTAAAATTATTAATAAAAAATTAAATAACTTTTATCAAGAATGGGCTGGAGTTCGTTATAAATTAGGCGGCACAGGTAAAAATGGTATTGATTGTTCTGCTTTTGTGCAGACTGCATTTGCAGAAAAATTCCATATCAAATTGCCGCGCAGC
The DNA here is from genome assembly GCF_042433055.1 of Gallibacterium trehalosifermentans. Taxonomy (NCBI): domain Bacteria; kingdom Pseudomonadati; phylum Pseudomonadota; class Gammaproteobacteria; order Pasteurellales; family Pasteurellaceae; genus Gallibacterium; species Gallibacterium trehalosifermentans. The sequence continues at coordinate 278,926 of NZ_JBHLWB010000009.1, read as the reverse complement.
ACTTCAGGACAAAAATCATCAGGTCATCAAATTAAAAAAAGTCAATTAAAACAAGGGGATTTGGTCTTTTTTAGAAAAAATCGTCATGTTGGAATTTACTTAGGAAATGATTTATTTATCCACTCTAGTACTAGCCAAGGCGTTACAATTAGTTCTTTAAATGAAAATTATTGGATCAGAACTTATACGCAGTCTAGACGAGTTTTAAATTAACTTTTTTATTACAGTTATTTATAACTGGAATTTTTTTCTTTACTCAATACTTTCTTATCTAATTAGGCATTACACACGTCATTATTCCGTTATATTCATAACACTCAATACAAATAAAAATAATGGCAATAACCATAAAAGATTATTGCCATAAAAAAGCTTTGTAAGAAAACAGGAATTTGTTAACTATTCAGCCTTCTTATCCTTTAACTTCCCCAAAATAATTGTCAATAATAACATTGCTAATGCGGGTAATAACCAAGTTAATCCCTCTTGATAGAATGGGAAACGTTGCAAGATTTGCTCAATCGTTGTCGGTAATAAATTCATATTTTTCAAGCTATCACATAAACTAAATAACGTTGTTAAAGCAATAGTAGCATTATAGCTTAAACCAATATTAGGTAATTTTTTACGCAATAATTGCAACACCACTAACATGATCGCGACTGGGTAGATCAATAATAATGCAGGAATAGTAACACGCAATAAGGTATCCAACCCAGTTTCTGAAATAATAATTGTGGCAATCGTAAATACAACAACGAAGAATGCGTAATTTAAACGATGATGGAACTGCGAAAAATAGTCAGCACACGCACTGGTTACGCCAACTAATGTGGTTAAATTCGCTAACATTACAATACCACTCATAATCCATACACCTGGCATAGAAAATAATGCGTTGATATAACGAGAGAAAATTTGTCCACCATTTGTTGATGTCGCCGCAACCATATCACCCGTTGCACCTAAGTAAAATAAGCATACATACAAGCCACTTAATAATATAACTGAAGTTGTACCTGCTGCTAAAGTATAGTGAACAATCGTTTTACTTTCCGTAACGTTATTTACCGCAAATGCGCGTGCGACAATTCCACCAAATGCCATCGCAGAAAGTACGTCCATAGTTTGATAACCACCAACCATGCCTGTTACTAATGCTGAACCTTCCGCATAGTTATGTGAAGGAGATACAATTTCAGATAATGGCGTATAAATCACACCAATACCAACAATAATTAATAACACTAATAAAATTGGTGCCATAAATTTACCGATAGTTGAGATCATCGTGCTACGTCCAAGCATAAATCCCATACCAATTAAATTAAAAATAACAGCAAATATAATATGTGAATTTTCACCGTTATAGATATTCAACGGTAACCATGCCATTTCATACGCCACATTTGTTACACGAGGCATAGCAAACGTTGAGCCTATAATTAAATAAAGAATTGACCAGAACACAACACCAACCCAACGAGGTAAATCAAGAGAAAGCGCTTCTCCACGACCACGTACAGTTACTACAATTAAAGTAATAAATGGCATAAAAACACCGGTAAGAATAAAGCCTAAAGCAGCCCATAACCAGCTTGTTCCAGCATGATACCCTTCCATAGGTGGAAAAATAATATTTCCCGCTCCAAGAAAGAGGGAAAAAATCATCATACCTAAAACTAAAATATCTTTTCTTGCTAACATTATTTTTTTCCTACTGAAAATATTTTCAAAGAGGCAAAGTTTATCTAGATCAGACATTAAATAGAAGTAAAACATACGCTTTTTACTCTCTTTTTTAGAGAAATTAAACAAAATCTACATTTTTCAGCAAAAATTTAACCATTTTGTTAGTTTTAACGAAATATAGGTTATGATAAATCAATAAATATCTTGCTTTAGTAAAAAAATGAAAGAAATGAAGACACAATAACTTAATAAAAAAATAGCTTAACCCTTATTAGAGAATTAAGCTATTTTTGCTCAATATTGATTACTGATACATCTTATCAATTAACTTACGATAACGCTCTAAGATAACTTTACGGCGTAATTTCAACGTTGGTGTAATTTCACCTAATTCCGTTGAAAAAGCTTGTGGCAATAATGTAAATCGCTTAACTTTTTCAAAGCTTTGTAATTCTTTTTGCAACTCATTAATTCGCTTCTCAAACATCGTAAGAATAGAAGTATTTTTTATTAAATCCAAACGATTTTGATACTGAATATTGAGTTTTTTCGCATACTCTTCTAATGTATCAAAGCACGGCACCACTAACGCTGAAACATATTTACGTGCATCGGCAATCACGGCAATTTGTTCAATCAACTTATCTTGCAAGAATTTTCCTTCCACTAACTGAGGTGCGATATATTTTCCAGTCGAGGTTTTCATTAGCTCTTTAATTCGATCTGTCATAAATAGATTGCCTTGCGCATCAAGATAACCCGCATCACCTGTTTTTAAAAATCCATCTACAGTAAAACTTTTCGCCGTTTCTTCTGGATTTTTATAATAACCTCGCATCACACCGCCACCTTTGACCAGAATTTCATTTTCTTCGCCAATTTTCACGGTAGTCCCCGTCATCACCTGACCAATCGAATTAGAATCAAAATCAAAATCTGACCAACAAGAGACGGTTGCAGTAGTTTCCGTCATACCATAACCGAGTTTGATATTGACACCTATCGTATGGAAAAAACGTCCAATTTGTGGTTCTAGTTTAGCGCCTCCACATGGCATCATACGAATGCGTCCACCAAGAAGATGACGTAATTTTTTAAATACCAAACGCTCAGCAACATTATGAAACGGTTGTAACCAAATCGGCAATGGCTGTTGTTGCTGTTTATAATGTAATGCCAACTTACCAATACGTAACGCACTATTAAAAATTTGGCGACGTAACCAAGGTGCTTGTTTTACTTTATCATATACCGCAGCATAAATTTTTTCATAGAAACGCGGCACTGCACACATTAAGGTTGGCTTGACCGCAACTAATGCTTGTTTGATCTGTTGCGGATCAGATAAGTAAACATTTACCGTACCTTGTGATAACACATACGCTACCCAAGCACGTTCAAAAATATGTGATAACGGTAAAAATGATAAAGAAACATCTTTCTCATCAATTTGCATTAATGTTTGTTTATGAGTAACTAATTGATGAGCTAGATTATGATAATCCAGCATTACCCCTTTTGGCTCACCTGTTGTTCCAGAGGTATAAATTAGCGTAAACAGATCTGACATTGATTTTGTCGCTAAACGTTGTTGTAACTCCGTTTGCCACTCATTTCTAGCAGAAGAGACAAAAGTTTGCCAATCTACTCCTATCTCTGCTCCACGCAAATCTAATGGCTGCATCGCGACAATTTTTTCTAGATGAGGGCACTTAGGCACAATCGATAATGCCACATCATACTCTTTCTGATTCCCAACAAATAACACCTTCATATCAGAGTGATTCACAATATATTCTGTTTGGTAAGCATTATTCGTTGCAAAAATTGGCACAGTTACACCACGAATCTGTAATACCGCAAAATCCGCAATCGTCCATTCAGGCATATTTTGTGCAAAAATACCGACTTTATCTTGTACCTGTAAACCAAGTGCTAACAACGCTAAAGAGAGCTGCTCACTTTGTTGACGAAAACTTTTCCAAGAAATATCGTGCAATTTATGGTGTTCATCAAAATAACGAAGTGCAGTTTTTTGGGCAAGTCGTTCACTTTGTTGGTAAATTGTCTCCACGAAATGAACTAATGATTCAGAATGGTTTAGCATTGTTAATGCGTTTCCTTATTTATTTTTCAGCTAACATTTGTACGCAAATATACCATTCTTATTAAAAAAATCCAGTGCTTTTCTACCTTCAAAAAGCAAATGCCTACTGAATTATCAGTAGGCATCTTATTTTGTGATTTAGCTCACATTTATACCTTGAAACACGCAACCAAATGTTGTGGTTCGCCAACTAGCTTTGGCTTCGTCAAGGTACATTCTGTATCAGCTAACAAACACCTTGTGCGAAAGACACAACCTGATGGTGGATTAATGGGTGAGGGTAAATCTCCCTCTAATAGTTGAATCTTCTTACCTTTTTCCAAGTCAGGATCAGGAATTGGCACTGCTGACATCAACGCTTTAGTGTATGGGTGTTTTGTTTCATGATACACCTTATCGTAAGTTCCTAGCTCCACCGCATTCCCTAAATACATGACAAGAACACGATCAGAGATATGTTTTACTACCGCTAAATCATGAGCAATAAAAATCAATGATACGCCCATCTCTTTCTGCAATGATTTTAATAAATTTACGACCTGTGCTTGAATAGATACATCAAGCGCGGATACTGGTTCATCACAAATAATAAGTTTTGGTTCAATAATTAATGCACGCGCAATCCCAATCCGTTGGCATTGTCCACCTGAAAACTCATGCGGATAACGATTAATTAAGTTTGGTAATAACCCCACTTTTAACATCATCGCTTGCACGCGTTCTTTTACTTCTTCTGCCGATAATTCAGGGAAATAAATTTTCAGCGGCTCAGCAATAATATTACCAATCGTCATTCGTGGGTTTAAAGAAGCCAATGGATCTTGGAAAATCATCTGAATATCTTTGCGAGTACCGTGCCATTCTTTATCAGATTGACTACTTAAATTTTTCCCTAGCCATAAGATATTTCCCCCCGCAGATTTTACTAAGCCTATAATCGCTCGCGCCAAAGTTGATTTACCACAACCTGACTCACCTACGACACCAAGCGTTTCGCCTTCATATAGTTTAAATGACACATGATTAACGGCTTTTAAAGTTTGCTTCTTTTTAAAGAATAGACCTTCATTACCTTGTACGGCAAAATGCACACTAAGATCATCGACTTCTAATAATAATTTTTTCATTCTACTTTTCCTCTTAGTATCATTTCTTCGGCACTCATAAAACACGCACGTAAGCGGTTATTCTCAAAACGAGTTAACGCTGGTGTTTCCAAACACTGTTCAGTAGCAAACTGACAACGAGGCTGGAATGGACAACCTGTTGGCAGATGTAATAAGTTTGGTGGATTACCTGGAATCGTAATTAATTGTTCCTCTTCGGTATCTAAACGTGGTACCGCATTAATCAAACCAATGGAATAGGGGTGGGTTGGCTTATAGAATATTTCTTTAGCGGAACCATATTCCATCGTACGTCCAGCATACATTACTAATACCTGATCACAACTTCCAGCTACTACCCCTAAATCGTGTGTAATCATAATAATCGCAGTATTAAATTCCCGTTTAAGATCATTTAATAACGCCATAATTTGTGCTTGCACTGTAACATCAAGTGCCGTCGTCGGTTCATCTGCAATCAATAATTTTGGACGACATAACAACGCCATTGCAATCATCACTCGCTGCCGCATTCCTCCAGAAAACTCATGAGGATACATATTCATTCGTTTACGCGCCTCTGGCATCTTCACAGCATCAAGCATTTTGACGGACTCTTCAAACGCCTGTTTGCGATCATAACCTTTATGTAAAATCAGGACTTCCATTAATTGTTCACCAATCTTCATATATGGATTTAATGAGGTCATTGGATCTTGGAAAATCATCGCAATTTGTTCTGCACGCAAATGGTTTAATTGCGATTCTGGTAAACCTAAAATTTCTTCACCATTAAAACGTGCTGATCCTGAAGTTTTACCATTATCGGCTAATAATCCCATTAGCGCAAAAGCGGTTTGCGATTTTCCTGAACCAGACTCCCCTACAATCCCTAAGGTTTCACCTGCACTCAAAGTAAAGGTTAAATTATTTACCGCCGTTACTTCACCATCTGGCGTTTTAAAAGTTACTCGTAAATCTTGGACATCAAGGAGAGGTTGTTTTTCATTTTTCATATTACTCACCTTATCGATCTTTTGGATCAAGTGCATCACGCAAACCATCACCAATAAAGTTAAAACAGAACAGTGTGATTACCAAAAAGAGTGCTGGAAAAATCAATAACCATGGTGCAGCTTCCATTGATTTAGAACCATCATTTAATAATGCTCCCCAACTACTCAATGGTTCTTGTGTGCCCAAGCCTAAGAAACTTAAAAAAGATTCAAACAGAATCATTCCAGGCACTAATAATGACGCATACACCACCACAACACCAAGTACATTTGGGACAATATGCCGCCACACAATTTGACGGGAAGAAACGCCACATACGATCGCCGCTTCAATAAATTCTTTGCGTTTTAAGCTTAATGTTTGTCCACGCACAATCCGAGCCATATCTAACCAAGATACCATACCGATTGCGACAAAGATCAATAAGATATTTTGCCCAAAGAAAGTAACTAACAAAATAACAAAGAACATAAACGGAAAAGAATAGAGAATCTCTAAAATACGCATTAATACAGCATCAGTTTTTCCGCCGATATAACCTGCTGTTGCACCATAGAGCGTTCCTACTAAAACGGCAATCAATGCCCCCGCAACACCAACTAATAGAGAAATACGCCCTCCAATCGCTAAGCGAACTAATAGATCTCGCCCAGATGAATCTGTACCAAAATAGTGCATTGATGCAAAATCAGGTGGATTGGTCATCACAGCCCAATCCGTATCATCGTAACTAAAAGGCATTAGCATTGGTGCAAATATTACAAATAACACAATAAAAAAGAGAATAATAAGACTGGCGACAGCTGCTTTATTACGGAAAAAACGACGACGAGCATCTTGCCATAAGCTACGTCCATCAACGGTTTCTAATTGTTCGCCCAATTTTTGCATTAGGGCTTGATTTTCTTTCGGTTTTAACATCTTATTTCTTCCCCACCCTTAATAGCGAATTTTTGGATCAATCACCGCATATAAAATATCGACAATCGCATTGAACACGATAGTTAATGTCCCCACTAAAATCGTCAAACTTAATACTAATGAATAATCCCGATTCAATGCCCCATTCACAAATAGTTGTCCAATACCTGGTAAGACAAAAATACTTTCAATGACCATTGAACCTGTAATAATCCCTACAAAAGCAGGGCCCATATAAGAAATCACAGGCAATAATGCTGGACGCAAAGCATGTTTCAAAACAATACGGCGCATGGGTAAACCTTTGGCTTTAGCAGTACGAATAAAATTAGAATGCAACACTTCAATCATTGAACTGCGCATAATTCTTGCAATACTCGCAATATAAGAAAGCGATAAGGCAGCCATTGGCATTAACATATAGATAAATTGCCCATTATTCCAACCACCTGATGGTAACCATTGCAAAATGATTGAGAAAATCAACACCAATAATGGTGCCACCACAAAACTCGGTACCACTATCCCCGTCATTGCAAAGGTCATTATCAAATAATCAAGCCATTTATTTTGCTTTAAAGCAGCAATTACTCCTGCAGAAATACCAAAAAATAACGCTAATAAAAATGCAGAAAAACCAAGTTTTAAAGAAACAGGAAAGGAGTCAGCCACTAATTGATTAACGGTATAATCTTTATATTTAAATGATGGACCAAAATCACCATGAGCAAGATCCTTTAAATAAATCCCATATTGAACTAATAAAGGCTCATTCAAATGATATTTAGCCTCAATATTCGCAATCACTTCTGGTGGATAATTTTTTTCACTGGAAAATGGACTACCTGGCGCAAGTCGCATCATAAAAAATGAAACCGTAATTAAAATAAATAATGTTGGGATCGCCTCTAAAATACGGCGAAAAATTAATTTAAACATATACATATCCCACAGAATTTGGCAAAAAGTCCCAATCCATAGAGAATATGGATTGGGTGAACAAAAAATAATTAATGTTTAATGATATAAACATCTTTTAAGTAATAATTTTGACTTGGGTGAGCATCAGCAAAACCTTTCACCCACGGTTTAATTAAGCGAGGCTGGACGTAATGATAAACGGGTACCATCGCAGTATCTTTGTCTAATTGTTCCTCAGCTTTCGCATAAACTTCCGCACGCTCGGCATCAGTTTGTACTTTAAACGCTGACGCAATTAAATCATCATACACTTTACTCTTATAGAACGCTGTATTATTGGCACTATTGGATAAATAGTAATTCAAGAAAGTACTTGCTTCATTGTAATCAGCACACCAACCTGCTCTTGCCATTTGGAAATTACCTTGATGACGAGAATCTAGGTAGGTTTTCCACTCTTGGTTCTCAAGATTAATATTGACAATACCTTGTAGATTCTTTTTCCAGATAGATTGTGCCGCAATCGCCAGTTTTTTATGATTATCTGAGGTGTTATATAACAAATTAAAAGTTAATGGTTTTGATTTGTCATAACCTGCTTCTTTTAACAATTTAATCGCTTCTTCATTACGTTTATTTTGCTCCCAATTTGCCCATTCTGGATTTTTCATCTGCTCTGCACCATTGATAAATGGTGGAGTGAAGATATAGGCTGGAGTTTGACCTTGTTGTAAGATCTTATCAGTAATAATATTACGATCTAACGCTAAAGAAAGTGCACGGCGAACTTTTTCATTATCAAACGGGGCTTTCGCAGTATTCAATTCATATAAGTAAGTACAAAGCAACGGCGAAATATGTAATTCATTAGGTAATTCTTTTTTAACTTTAGCAAATAATTCGATTGGAATTTCTTTCCCCGTCATATCTTCATCACCTGCACGATAACGTGCAATATCTGTTGCAGAAGATTCAATTGGTAATAGTGTTACTTTATTGAGTACGGTTCTTGCATTATCCCAATAATGTGGATTGCGTTCTAACACCGCTTTTTCATTTATTACCATTGATTTTAAAACAAATGCACCATTCCCTACGATATTTTCTGGTGCAGTCCATTTATCCCCAAACTTTTCTACCACGTTTGGATTCACTGGGGATAACACATAATGTTCCACTAATTTATCTACATATGGCACAGATTCCGTTAAATGTAAAACTAAAGTATGATCATCTGCTGCTTTGATACCTAACTCTGTTACTGGTGCTTTACCAGCAATCACTTTATCGGCATTGGCTAATTTAAGAAAATCTAAGTAAGTTGAATAAGGAGAAGCTGTTTTTGGATCAGCTAAACGTTGCCAAGCATAAACAAAGTCGCCAGCAACAACAGGATCACCATTTGACCATTTTGCTTCAGAACGAAGATGGAATGTCCATGTTTTAAAATCTTCACTATGTTCCCACGAAGTTGCCACACCTGGCAAAATATGCCCTTTTTCATCTGACGTTACTAAGGTTTCAAATAATTGATGTGCATAATTTCCTTCCACATCACCTTCCATTTTCTGTGGATCTAATGTTGCTGGATTCGCACTAATATTCCAGACAAGTTCTTGTTTATCCGCTAATTGTGTTCCTGCTGGCACATTCGCCGCCATCACCCCAGTTGCAGCAACGCCTAAGCTCATAGCAAGGACCAACAAAGATTTTTTAAATGTTTTTTGCATACTTCACTCCTTAAAAATTTAATTATTTCTTCTACCAAAAATGTAGAATTGCTTTAATTAATAAATTAAATCTTGCTATTTGTAAATAAGCTAACCAGACATTCCTAATACTTTCGTTATTTTTGTTTGCATTTTAGGATAACTTAACCGCCTCCCATTCCACCTCAAATATAAATTCTAAATAATTTATTCACTTTAGCTAAAAAGTATGATCAAAATTGTTTTTTACCCCAGTTAACATGTTAAGCTATAAAAAATTTTAGTGAAAACGGAGTGAACACTTATGACAAATCACGCACATAGCAATATTGATTTTGAAAATACCGTTGCCGATGTAATCCGCTTAACCCAATACAGCCATGGTGCAGGTTGCGGTTGTAAAATCTCACCAAAAGTACTGGAAAGCATCTTACACACTGAAATGGAAAAGTTTATCGATCCTCACCTTCTCGTTGGCAATGAAAGTAAAGATGATGCCGCGGTGTATGATATTGGTCATGGTATGGGCATTATCAGCACAACTGATTTCTTTATGCCGATTGTTGATGATCCTTTTACTTTTGGACAAATTGCGGCGACGAATGCAATTAGTGATATTTTTGCAATGGGTGGCAAGCCAATCATGGCAATCGCAATCTTAGGTTTTCCAATTAAATTACTCCCACCAGAAATTGCTAGACGCATTGTTGAAGGGGGACGTCAGGCCTGTAAAGAAGCAGGTATTTCACTTGCTGGAGGGCATTCCATTGATTCCCCTGAGCCTATTTTTGGACTTGCTGTAACAGGAATTATTCCTATTGAAAAAGTGAAAAAAAATAATTCAGCACACGCTGGTTGTGAACTATTTCTCACTAAACCACTCGGTATCGGTATCTTAACTACCGCCGAGAAAAAAGGCAAACTCAAAGCCGAACACCAAGGTTTAGCCGCAAAAGTGATGTGTCAAATGAATAAAATTGGTGCAACATTTTCTGAACTTAAAGGTGTTACCGCAATGACTGATGTAACAGGATTTGGCTTGTTAGGGCATCTGATCGAAATATGCGAGGGCTCAAATGTTAGCGCAGAAGTTGATTATTCCAAAATTAAAACGCTAGATGGCGTTTTTGATTATATTGAAAAAGGTTGTATTCCTGGTGGTACAGAACGTAACTTTGATAGTTACGGTCATAAAGTCAGTGCATTAACCGCTCAACAAAAAGCTGTACTTTGTGATCCACAAACTTCAGGTGGATTACTGGTTGCTATTACGCCTGAAAGTAAAACTGAATTATTTGAACTTGCTAAACAAACAAAAATTGAACTTATTCCTGTTGGGCGTTTACTTGAAAAATCAGCTGATCAAACTATTCTTGTTACTGTAAAATAAAGAGAAAACAACAAAATAGATCCTTTTAAAAATCGCCCTTTTTGAAAAAGGATTTTTATAAGGGATCTATTATGCACGAACGCAGAAAAACAGATAAAAATCTTTAAAAAACACTAAAAATTTAAGTTAAATCAATGAATTGTAATCATTTAGGAATGTTGACGAACGTGTAAGAAGTGTTTTATGGTGCCCCCAACAGGACTTGAACCTGTGACCAATCGATTATGAGTCGACTGCTCTGACCGACTGAGCTATGGGGGCAGCGGGTAAAACGGGACGATTATAGACAAAGATTGTGGTGAAGTCTAGTTTCATGATACTCTTCGTAATTATTTGCATAAATTTCGCACATTCTCTTGCTAGCTCAATAACGCTTATATCCATTATTGAGCTATTTTAATCTATGAATGCAATATCGCTAAAAACTGTTGTTCTGAAAGCACATCAATACCTAAACTTTCAGCTTTTTGTAGCTTAGAACCTGCATTATCGCCTGCAATAACAAAATCTGTTTTACTTGATACACTTCCTGTTACTTTACAACCAAGCTGTAACAATCTCGCTTTCGCTTCATCACGTGTCATTTGCGTTAGGGTACCAGTTAATACAACCGTTTTATCTTTTAATGGATTATCTTGAATTGCTGCTGTAGGAGCGACATCTTCCCATACAACACCTTGTTGTATAAGCTGATCAACCACATTGCGGTTATGCTCTTCTTGCCAGAAAAGTAAAATCCGATTTGCCACCACTTCGCCAATATCTTGTACTTCTAGGAGTTGTTCTAGAGAGGCTTTTTGGATATTTTCCAATGTATGAAAGTGATTAGCGAGGTTGCGAGCCGTCGCTTCGCCTACCTCACGAATACCTAAAGCAAAGAGGAAACGAGCTAATGTTGTTTGTTTGGCTTTTTCGATACTGGCTAACGCATTTTCTGCAGATTTTTCCCCCATGCGTTCTAAGCCCATTAAGGTTTCTTTACTTAAGCGGAAAATATCTGCTGGCGTATGTAAATATTCTTTATCAACTAATTGTTCAATTAACTTAGCACCAACCCCATCAATATCCATTGCTTTGCGAGAGACAAAATGTTTTAAGCCCTCTTTACGTTGCGCCTCACACACTAAACCACCAGTACAACGTGCCACCGCTTCGCCATCAATTCTGACAATCGCCGAATCACAAACTGGGCAACGATGCGGAAAAACAATTGGTTTGGCATTTTCGGGACGACGCTCTTGGACAACACCAATAATTTGTGGAATAACATCACCAGCACGGCGAATAATCACGGTATCACCAATCGCAATATCTAGGCGAGCAATCTCATCACCATTATGCAATGTGGCATTACTCACCGTTACCCCAGCAACGTAAACAGATTCTAACTTGGCAACCGGCGTAATTGCTCCTGTACGCCCCACTTGGAACTCCACATCTTTTAAAACAGTGAGTTCTTCTTGAGCTGGAAATTTATAAGCAATCGCCCAACGAGGTGCCTTTGAAATAAAACCTAACTGTTCCTGTAAGGCTATATCGTTCACTTTTAGTACAGTACCATCAATATCATAGCCAAGTTGACTGCGTTTTTCGGCAATTACACGATAAAAATCTAAGACTTCTGCTGAACCATTGCATAAACGAATCTCTTTATTGACTGGCATACCAATACTTTTCAGCCATTGCAAACGATCGTAATGCGTAGTCGGTAATTCAACACCCTCAGCAATGCCAATTCCATAAGCATTCAACATTAATGGGCGATGATAAGTAACTTGAGGATCAAGTTGACGGAGTGAACCTGCTGCGGCGTTACGTGGATTCGCAAAGGTTTTCTCTCCATGCGCCAGCGCATGACGATTTAATTTTTCAAAGCCATCATGTGGCATAAAGACTTCCCCACGTACTTCTAAACGAGCTGGGGGATTGTCTGTACGGAGTTGTAACGGAATATTACGAATCGTACGAATATTAGCAGTAATATCTTCACCAGTGATGCCATCGCCTCGCGTAGCTGCTTGCGTAAGTTTTCCATCTACATAAAGAATGCTAACAGCTAAACCATCGAGTTTCGGTTCACAACAGAAAGTAAATGGCGCTGGCAATACAGTTAAACGATCTTCAATACGGCGCATAAAAGCAAAAAATTCTTCGTCAGAAAAAGCATTATCTAACGAAAGCATTGGGATTTCATGTTTAATTTGCTGAAATCCATTATCTGGTTTTGCACCGACACGCTGCGTTGGTGAATCAGCAGTAATCAGTTCTGGGTACTCTGCTTCGAGATGTTTTAATTGCTTCATTAAGCGATCATATTCTGCATCAGGAATGACAGGATTATCTAAAACATGGTATTGATATTCGTGGTAACGTAATTGATTACGCAATTCTTCAAGTTTCTGTTGTAAATCATTCATAATTGATGAGATAAAAATTAGTATCAAAAAAAGAAAACAGTTAATCGGCAACAAACCGATTAACTGAACTTCAGGTCCTACTCGTTATTTATACATTTTGATCTTTGGTATTATTCTTGTTAACGAGCTCTGGATCTTGTTTATAAATCGGCACACAACTACGACAAGCGCCTTGATCCACACCTAATTCTTTACAAAAATCATCATATTTTTTAAGCAATTTTTTAAATAAACCAGGTTGTTTTTGTTTCTCTTGTGTCATTGTATGCCCCTTCACTTAGTCGCGGAAGTTATTAAATTGAAAAGGTTGCCCTAATTCTGCACTTTTAACTAATTGAATAACACTTTGTAAATCATCTCTCGATTTACCTGTTACACGGACTTTATCACCTTGAATTTGCGTTTGAACTTTTAATTTAGAATCTTTAACTAATTTCGTCATTTTTTTGGCTAATTCCGTTTCAATACCTTGTTTAATTTTGATCTCTTTGGCATAAATTTTGCCACTATGCTCATAGTTGCTTGGAATCTCAAGCGATGTTGGTTCAATATTTCGTTTTTGCATGGCATTACGCAAAATGTCAATTAATTGTTCAAGTTGGAAATCTGATTCAGTCGCAACTTTGATCGTTTCATTTTTTTCATTTAATTCAATCGTAGCAGTAACATTGCGGAAATCCCAACGATTACTTAAATCACGATTAGCATTATCTACCGCATTTTTGACTTCATGCATCGTAATTTCAGAAACAATATCAAATGAAGGCATAATTTTCCTCGTTATTTTTGTTGTTGAAAATAAAAATCTTGTTGATTAGCACTGAGGATACACAATAGTGCAGTTAGGTCGGCAAAGTTTACCATAGTTTGCGCTTGTTGTTGTACTTTTGGTTTCGCATGATATGCTACGCCTAACCCCGCAGCTTGCATCATCAATAAATCATTCGCCCCATCGCCAATCGCAATACATTGTGAAATCGCAATGTGATGTTGCTGTGCTAATTGTTGCAATACATTGGCTTTATATTGCGCATCAACAATGTCGCCCTCAACTTCCCCCGTTAAGAAGTCATCTTGAATTTGAAAGCGATTCGCATAAACAGCAATCAACCCAAATTTTTGTTGCAACACTTCAGCAAAATAAGTAAATCCGCCCGAAGCAATCGCCACTTTCCAACCTAATTTTTGTAACTCAGCTAACGTTCTTTCCAAACCAGACATAATAGGTAGATGATTGCGAACCTGATCTAAAATTGTAGCTGGTGCACCTTTTAAGGTTGCTACTCGGCGCCTTAAACTTTGTTTAAAATCTAATTCACCACGCATTGCGCTTTCTGTAATAGCTGCGACCATTTCTCCTGTTCCTGCTAGCTTTGCTACTTCATCAATACATTCAATTTCAATCGCCGTGGAATCCATATCCATCACCAATAGTCCTGCTTGCTCAAGTAATGGGGTTGTAGTGAGTTGGAAAAAATCAAATTCGCATTGATGAGCAAGAGAAAGATATTGTTGTGGTGTTGGGTGTTGCAATAAAATGCAGTGATAGTCAAAAATGTCCCATTCTGCCAGTACTATAACTTGTTCTGCTTGTTGACAAAACTGGGTTAATTTTTGTGCGGTGAAATTTTTAGTATAGAGAAGAAAACGAGGTAAATCTGGTTGATATTGCGTTGGCTTTGGTAAAACAGAAAATAGCGTTTGCATAAAAAAACCTTGTTACTAATTTTTAGGGTTAACTGGAAAAGTTTGTTACAATCCGCATTTAAACATAAATTGAATAGAATAGAAATAATAAAGGTAAGATCTTGTATAGCGTAAGAGAAAAGAGTATTCGAGTTCTTTTATTACTCAGTATTTTATTAATTAGTGGTATCACCTTAGTGGTGATTTTATTTGGAATCAACCAGTTTAAATTTGGCTCACAATTAGCAAGCATTAATCAAGTCTCCAATTTATCGCACGTATTAGTTCGTCAACAAGCAAATCTTTTTTCTACCTTATTAGCCAATAATGTTTCTAATGAAAAATTAACCGATCTATTAAATACTTTTAGCCGTGAAACCTTTGTTTTAGATGCCTCGGTTTATAGCATTAATGGTGAATTACTTGCCCAAAGCCAAAACTCATTAAATATTCGCCAGCAATTAGGTTTGGAGGGTAAAAATGATGAATTAAAAACCCAACAAATTGTCGAACCCATTTTTAATGCTAATAATATTATTGGCTTTTTACGAGTAACTTTTGATGGGCAATATGGACAAACGACGGAAAGTAATATTAATCAACAATTCCATTATCTTTATGCTGAAGTGATTGTTGTGTTATTGATTGGGTTCGTTATTGCTAGTAGCATACATACTGCCTTTCGCCGCAAAAAAGCAAAATTAGAACCGATAAAATTAACTCGTAAACCTACTGATAGCTTACAAAGAAGTAAACAATTTCATCAAAAAAGACGGCGGTTTAAAGGATAAATGAGACTTCGATTATTGTCTAAACAACCAATTTGGTAATTTGACCTTTTCTTCTACCTAATTATAATCATCGCCTTTCATTTTTACTTTTGGAGGAAAGTATGGCAGAAACAACAAAAACGCCTGAAGATACACTCAATAATGCACTTGATTTACAAAATGTTGATTGGCATGGCTTATTCAGCCAACAACAATTACTTGATTTTTTTAATCACTGGATTGTGCCTTATTCATTAAAACTGATCTTGGCGATTTTAATTTTCTTGATCGGGAAAAGATTGGCTCGCTTTATCAGTAAATTGTTAGCAACCATGATTAAGCGAACGGTAAAAGATGAAATGTTAAGTGAGTTTATTCGTTCTATTTCTTATTTTGCCTTACTGTTAATTGTTGTAATTGCTGCTTTATCTCAACTCGGCATCAATACCACTTCATTAGTCGCGTTAATTGGAGCTGCTGGGTTAGCGATTGGTTTATCATTACAAAACTCATTACAAAATTTTGCGGCCGGTGTGATGATTTTAATTTTTAAACCTTTTCGCAAAGGTGATTTTATTGAGGTAGCGAGTGGCGCTGGTACAGTTACACAAATTGGTTTGTTAATGTTGGAGTTGCGTACTGGTGATAATAAAACCGTGTTAGTGCCAAACAATCAAATTTTTAGCCAAAAAATTACTAACTTTTCTATCAATCAAACTCGCCGTATTGATTTCATTTTTGATATTTCTTATGAAGCCGATATTGCTAAAGCAAAAGAGATTATTGCGCGATGCCTCAATGAAGAAGAACGTATTTTAAAAGATCCTAAACCATTAATTGCAGTCGGTGCCTTAGCCGCAAGTAGCGTGCAATTATTTGTTCGTCCTTGGGTAAATACATCAGATTATTGGAGCGTTCATTTTGCCATTATGGAAAAAGTGAAATTAGAATTTGATAAAGCTGGAATTGAGATTCCATTTAATCAGTTAGATATTACATTGACGCAAAATTCTGCTACTTTGGTCGATAGTACGACTGAACAAAAAGTATAATTGTTCTCTCTTATAGGATCAGGTAGTAATATCTGATCCCTTTTTATCTACAACACTTTACTACATCTCTTTTTTCTCCAAATAAGAGTGCATTATTAAAATATTATTGTTGTAACAGGCGTTTTGTTTGTTCAGTCTGTGGATCAGCAATCACATCTAATGTATCACCATATTCCAAAATTTGCCCTTCATGTAATACCAATAATTGGTCAGAAATATGTTTAATAATGCCAATATTTTGTCCAATATAAATATAAGCAATCCCTAGCTGTTCTTGTAACTGTAATAACAGATTAATTAATTGCGCCTTGACTAACGAGTCTAATGAATTCAACGCATCATCAACAATAATAACTTCTGGCTCAAGAATTAAGGTTCGTGCTAATGCTATGCGTTGTTTTTGGCTAATTGTTAAATCCGCAAAGCGAATATTAGCGTGGATAGGAGATAAACCGACTAAGCGTAACGTCTGAAAAATTTTCTGATTACGCTCTTCTTCTGATAAAGGCGTGGCTAAACGTAATGGTAAGTCTAATGTTTGTCCTACATTTAAATGCGTATTAAATGTCGCATTGGGATCTTGAAATAACATACGAATATGTTTTGAACGAAAGGAATAATCACCAAATTTTAATCGGCGCTCTTGAAAAAAAATCTCCCCTTGTGTCGGCTCTGTGATCCCAACAATCATTTTTGCTAATGTAGATTTCCCCGAACTATTCTCTCCAATAATGGCTAATGTTTTACGTTGTTCAATCTGAAATGACACATCTTTTACTGCATCAAAAGCACGATTAAATAAAGCATTTCCACTGGCTGGGAAAGTTTTCGTTAAATTTTCGACGCGTAAAACCACTTTACTCATTATATCTACTCTTCTTTATCTATTTCATTGGATTGAATAATTATTGGTTCGACTTTCGTTACAGCCATTGAATTTACTCGCATATTCAATGGATAATAACAAGCATATTCATGTTGCTTTACTCGACGCATTGGCGGTTTGACAACACATTTACGCTGTGAAAATGGACAACGAGGCCCTAATCGACAACCAATAGGCAAATTGGTCAATAATGGCACCATTCCTGGCAATGCATTTAGTTGTGTTTTTGGTCCTAACGGCACATTATAGTCTGGATTTGAATTCATTAATGCTTTGGTATAAGGGTGATAAGGAGATTCCATAATCAATTCTTTCGGACCTGATTCTACTGATTGTCCACAATAGAGAATATTGAGGGTATTACACCATTCACTCACTGACACCAAATCACTACTTAAAAATAACACCGTTGTACCATGGTTCTGATTCATTGCTGACAACAAACGATAAATTTGCGTCTGTGTATTCGCACCTAACGTATTAATTGCTTCATCAGCAATCAATAAACGTGGTTGATTGGCGATTGCCATGGCAATCATCACTTTTTGCCCTTCTCCCTCCGTAATTTCATCAGGATAGCTCCGCATAATATCACGGTGATCGCGAATCCCGACTCGATGCAATAATTCAATCACCCGACGTTTTTTCCAACCAAACCAACGCCACCATTTGCCTTTAAATGTCCAACTCGGAATGTTCTGTTTTAACTGGGCACCAATCGTTTTACTCGGATCAAGATAAGTGAGTGGATCTTGATAAATCATGGAAATTTGCCGTCCGACTAAACGACGACGTTTTGCGGTAGAAAGCTTTAATAATTCCACATCATTAAAACGGAAACGATCAGCACTGATAATCCAATCCTCTTTGACGGCATTACAAATCACTTTGGCAATCAAACTTTTACCTGATCCCGATTCTCCCACCAAGCCATACATATCTTCTTCATTTAGCGTTAAATTCACATTATCTACAATGCGAACCTTGCCGTTTGCGGTTTTAATATCAATACATAAATTACGAATATCTAATAACGCCATAAGATCCTCTGATTATGAATGATATTTATGAAATGCGCGCAATAAGCTATTACTCAGCACAATGATAAGCAAAATAGATAACATAATTGCTGTCCCAGGTAATACCACTGCCCAAGGAGCGATATAGAGTAAATCTAACGCATCTCGAATCATTGCGCCCCATTCTGGCACTGTCGAGGCTGCTCCTAGTGAAATAAAACTTAATGCACTAACGTCCATAATCGCCAAAATAAAAATACGTGAAATTTCTCGTACAAAAACAGGAAAAATATTAGGCATAATAGTTTCTTTAACTAAAAGATATTTGGAAATCCCTTCCAGTCGCAACAATACTACATAATCTTTCTGTAACTCTTGTTGTACAGCATTATCAATTTGGTGAATAAAATGTGGTAACAATGCTAAAAAAATGGCTAGCATTGCATTTTGTAATCCACTATCCATTAATGCTGCAATGATAATAGCGACTAATAAGATAGGAATAGCAAGAAAAATATCTCCAAGGTATTTTAGTGTTCTGGATTTTATCCCTTGATTTACGCCAATTAATAAGCCTAAGCCGCCACCAATTAACAAAATGGCTAATACAATAATTAACGCAGATCCAAAAGTGTAATGCACACCCCATAAAATACGCGTAAATAGATCTCGTCCAATATCATCTGTGCCTAATAAAAACAGTAACTCTCCAGACTTATCCCAAAATGGCGGCATTAGCTCTTTCCCGATAAACTGCTGATCAGGAGAATATGGCGATAAGAAAGGAACTAAAATTGCCGTTACTACAAATACTGAAAAACAGAATAGACTAAATAACGCAATTTTATTCTGTCTAAAAATAGTCCAAATATCCTTGATAGTATTGGTAATACGAAAATCTTCTGCACGCTGCTCAATCATACCAAGCCTTTTTCTTATATGGATCTAATAAAAACTCGCTCAAATCTGCTATTAAATTCACAAATAACACGATAATACCAATCACCATTACACCGATTGCCACAGCATTATAATCTTGTTCAGATAAAGCAGCGATCAACCATTGCCCAATCCCAGACCAATTAAAAATATTTTCAATTAACATACAGGACGCTAATGTTAAGGTAAACGTACGGATAATTTGTGGCAGAATGGGAGCAAGTGTATTGCGTAACAAATAAACTCGTAATACTCGCATTTTTGACCAACCACGAATTAATGCGCTTTTCGTATAATTTGCAGAAATGACCAATTCTGCACGATATTGTGTTAAACGAATAATTTCCATCATTGGCGTGATCATTAATACTAATGTAGGTAGTGCCAAATGTTGTAATACACTTTGTACAATTTTAATACGATAAGGTTCTTCCACAAACCACACATCAATAATCGCAAAACCTGTTATCGCTTTGATTTCGTACAAAGCGTTGTACTGTCCTACGGAAGAAATTTCCCAATTATAGATTGCCGCTAAATATAATAAAATAGGTCCAATCCAATAAACAGGGATTGATAAACCTACTGACGAAACACTACGAATCACACTGCCAATCGTCCCTCGATTTAATGCACCAATAAATCCTAATGGAATACCAAATAATAAAGCCAAAAAGAGAGCTGCAATACAGAGTTCCAAAGTAGAGGGCAATACGCTGAAAATTTGCTCACGTAATAGCTCCCCACCGACATAGGTAATACCAAAATCCCCATTTAATAATTGCGTAATATAACGAAAATATCCATCAATTAGAGACTTTTCAAACAACACTTGATTTAATGGATCTTTAAGCATTATCCAAAAAGAAGTTACGCTCAATACCACTAATGAAATAAAAATTAATAATAGACGGCGCACTAAGGCAATAATCATTTTTGTACCCCATTTAATGATAATCCTCGAAAATGAATACTACCAAATGGCGTCATATTAATACCATTCACCCGATTATTCGCTACCAATACATTATTCACTGTTGCAATCGGAATAATTGGGACTTGGCGAATAATAAGTTGTTGTGCCATATCATAATCCAACGAACGTAATAACTGCACATCTGTTTGTAAGGCTTTCACTAATAAGGCATCTAAGGGCGGATGACACCAACTGCTTAAATTAGTAATTGTCTTTTGTGAGGGACAACTCAAAATTGGTCGCAAGAAACTATCTGGATCCAGATTATTTGTTACCCAACCTGTCAAAATCATATCGTAATTATCATTCCCCTCTAGCACACTTTTTTTTAAGAAATTATAAGATACGACTTTAATATTGGCTTTTACTCCCACTTTCGCCAAATCATACTTGATCATTTCAGCCATTTTTATTGGATTTGGATCATACACTTGTTCCTCATCAATTACCCAAAATGTCAATGTCAAATTCTTGTTCGCTAATAAAGTACGTGCTTTGTCTGGGTCATAATCATAATCAAACGCTGTAGCATTAAAACGAGATGCCCATGAAATTTGCGGAATAATTGTTTGTGCGACTTTTGCTGTACCATAATAAATATGTTGAATAATCCGACGGCGATTAATTGCCAGCGCCAATGCACGCCGAGTATCCACACTTTGCATTACTTGCCGCTTCATATTCAACGCTACAAAAGCTAAATTCATGCTATCAGCAACACTAATCCGCACACTTGGTAGGCGCTCATTTAATAATTTGAGCTGACTCGCATCAGGGAATGCCATAATATCACACTCACCATTTAAGAACCTTGCCAATCTGCCTGTTTTAGTGGTTGAAACATCAATCACTACATTTTTAATACTAGCTGGCTCTCCCCAATATTCATCATTACGCACCAAGCGGATATTACGATCACGAAAATAGCGCTTTAATTGATAAGGACCAGTTCCGATAGGCAATGTGTCTAATTGTGCTAAGTTATCGTCTGCATTTAATTGTAAGGCATATTCATAGGATAAAATAACCGCATTTGAACCCGATAAATGAGATAATACTGACGCATCTGGTGAAACTAAATGAATCTGAACTTGATAAGGATTCACTACCGTTACTGCTTCAATTTTATTACGTAAACGGATACTTTCAAAATAAGGAAAATGTTGATTTTTAGCTTTTTCATTAAATAAGGCATACTGCGAAATTTTATTACCTGTATTCGTTATCCCCTTTTCAACTGGAAAAATGCCATCATTTTTACCAATAATACGATTAAGTGAGAACACAACATCTTCCGCATTAAAATCTCGAGTTGGCGTAAACCATGCTGTTTTATGAAACTTAACGCCCCGACGAAGATTAATCGTAATCGTTTTCCCATCTTTTGAAACAAAATAAGATGTAGCTAATGACGGGACAACATGGTTATCCAATCCGCTCAATTCAAATAATTTATTATAAATTTGGTCAGCGACAATATTGTTATTATTCGCTGCATCAGCAGTCTGTGGATTTAAAGAAACTGATAAGGCATGTGTACAATACACTAACCCATTATCTAACACCTGTTTCGGTACACTTGGCGCAGCAACAGCCATCTCCACCGCACATATTCCAAATAACCCTGTCGCTATATATTTTGCAAACCCCATAATGAAACCAATTAATATTCAGTTTATTGACAGTATCTTATCAATTCCCTCTTACTCATTTTTTCTTCGATCTAACCTGAAGCTTCACCTAACACTTCGCTTATCCTCACTCCAAAATTTTAGACTAGCAAAAGCGATTTATGTTGCCCAGTTCAGAAAAGTTTGTTTTTGTCCCAAAAACTCATATTCATTCATACAAAGTATAAAAGAAATCTTTCGCTATTTTATAAAAAGCTACTCTTGAAATTAAGTTTATGAGTAAGCTAAGTGGATATCATTACTCGATCTCCACATATTGAAGCACATGATCTTAATCAATACGTAAAATAACAGCAAGTTTACTACTAAGCGGATAAGAGATCACTTACTCATTTTTGTTCATACAAACAGCACTCCTCTACCACTAAATCGTTTTAGCCTCGTTAAAAACAGGTTGTTTTTTATTCAATTAACGCATTCTGATTATTTTTTTATTGTATAAAAAAATAATTGTTCTATGATTGCGCGCATTGTCATTTCTTGTCTGAAATGATAATTCAGTTAAATTTATTTTAATAAAATATAACCTAAGGAACTTTTTATGAATTTATTTAAACAAACCGATCCAAGCCGTCGCCGTTATGGTGTTGCTGCTTTTGTTGGTATTTTTGCTGGCTTACTCTCTGCATTTGTAAAATGGGGAGCAGAACACCCATTTCCACCACGTAGCCCATTAGATCTCTTTACTGCTGCGTGTCAAGATCCATCTCAAGCATTAGAAGTTTGTTCTCGTGCTTTCTTAAATCCACCACACGTTTTCTTAAGAGATTATTTAGGTATCGATCCAACTGCTGCAGCATTTACTTTCGCTGATCATGTATTTAACTGGATTGGTGTTACTCACATCATTTTCTCATTAGTATTTGCAATTACTTACTGTATTGTTGCCGAGCGTTTCCCAAAAGTAAAACTATGGCAAGGGGTATTAGCGGGGATTATTTGTAATATCGGTGTTCACTATATTACTTTCCCACTTTTAGGTTTAACCCCTCCTGTAGCAGAATGGCCGTTCTATGAACACGTTTCTGAACTAGTAGGACATATTTTCTGGTTCTGGACAATCGAGTTAGTACGTCGTGATTTACGTAATCGTATTACTCACGAACCAGATGCAGATGTTCCACTAAACTAAAATACGTTTACTGTCTATTCTAAATATGCTTTGAAATTCATTTCAAAGCATATTTTTTTATAATATTTCTATCTTAAATTGATTATACAATTTGCATTTTTAACCACTATTTCCTCACTTAAAGAAACATCTTTCTCATCTAAAATATATTAAACTAAAAATAAATTGATATAGCTCAAACTTCGCAAGTAATGAGAAAAAATAATGAAAAAATGAGACGATTTATCTACTTAATATTTATTCATTTTTCTAGAATACAAATTGTTAGGAAAATGTCCTAATATCTTAATTAATAATGAGGTTTATAATGCAAGCATTAATTGAATTTACGGCTAAAATTGTTGCACCTATGCAACGCCAATTTATCAATTTTATACGTATTGCTATCTGTATCGTAATGGTATGGATCGGTGGATTAAAAGTATGTCAATATGAAGCAGATGGAATTGCTCATTTTGTATCAAATAGTCCATTTATGAGTTTTTTATATACTAATGGTTCAAATATTGTACAAAATGAAAAAGGAGAGCTTGTCAAAGAATATACCCTTTATAAAAATCCAGAGGGAAAAATGGTTGCTAAAAATATTGAATGGCATAAAAAAAATGGAACCTATACCGCATCTTTAATTATTGGTGCAATGATTGTAACCATTGGCTTACTAACATTATCTGGAATTTGGAGTCCAACATTTGGTATGATTGGTGGGTTACTAACCTTTGGAATGTCAATAGTTACCCTTTCATTCTTAATTACAACGCCCGAAACTTGGGTACCTAATTTAGGAGGCGATTTACCAACACCAAATTATGGTTTCCCTTATCTTTCTGCAGCTGGACGATTAATCGTTAAAGATATTATTATGATGGCTGGTGGTTTAACTGCCGCTGCAGAATGTGCCAATAGATTGTTAGCAAAAAAATAGTAATTACATTTGATAACTTTTCCTGATGGTGTAAACCAAAAATTTACACCATCAAATAATTAAAATTATTCTAAAATATTATTATTATTAATATTCATTCAATGATAAAAATTAATTTATAACAGAAATATGGATATCCTAGATACACTTTTATCATTTGCACAATTATCAGGTAATATTAGTATGCAATGCCATTTTCAACAAGAATGGTATGTTCCTCACCAAGATGAGCAATCACAAGGAATTGTACATATTGTTACCCAAGGAAAAAGCTATTTAAAACTAGAGAATAATGAAAAAACAATACTTATTAATGAAGGCGATGTAATATTTTTTCCTCGTGCAAAAAAACATATCTTAAGTAATAATATTCATTTTAGCTATCCAAATAACACCTCTATTCAAAATAAAAATAATATTATTTCATTTAATAAAAATCATTCACAAAAAATTATATTCTCATTACTTTGCGTAAAGTTTAATTATAATAAATATTCAGATTTATTTAACAACTTACCAGAAACCATTATATTAAACTTAAAGGAACCATCTCTAAAACATATTATTTCCATCTTACAAGAAGAAATACAAAAGTCAAAATATGGTTCTATCAGCATAATAAATTCTTTATCAGAAGTTTTACTTATTCTATTAGTTAGAACTTACCTTGCACAAGAAAACACAAAACTTACTGGTGTACTCAATGGGTTACAAGATAAACGTTTATACAAAGTAATAAATAATATTATTCAACAACCAGAAAAAAAGTGGAATGTTACACAACTTAGCGAGGCTGCCAACCTTTCAAAATCGCAGCTTATCCGTTTGTTTAATCAACAAATAGGGTTTAGCCCTCATACTTTTATTACCCATATTCGTTTACAAAAAGCAGCAAAATTACTACATTCAAGCCAAGAGAATATTTTATCTATTGCATTAAATTGCGGGTTTCAATCAGAAACTAACTTTGGTAAAGCTTTTAAAAAATATTTTGGAATAACTGCTAGCCAGTATCGCAAAAATAGAAACATATAGATTCATATGAGATGACCTCATTTTAATTGTAACACCTTGCTCATTTCTCCGTTGTATATACGCAATAAGAAATGGTTGCTAAAATGACAATAAAAATTTTACTGTTAAATTCTTTCAATTATTATTTGAATTTTCTATATATAATCTTCATATTAGTCATTCTACTTATGTCTTCACCCAAATAAGTTACACTATAAAAAAACTTAGAATAAAGAATTATGCTAAAAACCTTACAAAATGAAATAGATAGCCTAATTGAACGAGGATTAGATCAGACCCTACGTCTTGCGGTAACAGGATTAAGTCAAAGCGGTAAAACGACTTTTATTACAGGTTTAATCAATCAATTATTATCACTTAATACAGCTGATAAACCACAGCTACCACTATTTAATGCTGCACGTAACCAACAAATTCTTGGGGTCAAACGGCTTACGCAAAAAGACTGGACATTACCTCGTTTTGCATATGAGGAGAATTTGCTTACATTAGAAAAAACACCACCAGAATGGCCGCAATCTACTCGTGGTTTAAGTGAAACACGTTTAGAAATTCATTATCAACATCGGCAAAGTTTCTTGCGTCATATTAAGGAGCAAGGCGTACTTTATTTAGATATTTTTGATTACCCAGGGGAATGGTTATTAGATTTACCATTGTTATCACAAAGTTATCAACAATGGTCATTAGCCATGCAGCAATTACAGCAAGGTGAACGCAAAGCACTTGCCATAAATTGGCTACAACAAGTCAAAAAACTGGATTTACACGCCGTCGCAGATGAGCATATCTTGGCACAACTTGCTAAAGCATACACAGATTATTTACATCAATGCAAAACACAAGGTTTCTATTTTATTCAACCTGGACGATTTATCCTACCAGGTGAGGCTGAGGGGTCGATTGCACTACAGTTTTTCCCTTTGCCTCATCTTTCTGCTGAACAATGGCAAGCATTAGAAAAATCGGCAACTAAACAAAGTTATTTTCATGTATTACAACAACGCTATGATTTTTACCGTAACCACATTGTGAAGCAGTTTTATCAACAACACTTCTCTCGTTTCGATCGGCAAATTATTTTAGCTGACTGCTTAACTGCGCTAAATCATAGTCGAGCTGCATTTATTGATATGCAGTTCGCCTTACGAGCATTATTCCAAAGTTTTCATTATGGGCAGCGTAATTTTTTTAACCGCTTATTTTCACCAAAAATTGATAAATTACTCTTTGCTGCGACTAAAGCAGATCATATTACCACTGAACAAATTCCTAATTTAATTAGTCTATTAAGGCAATTAGTCCAAGCAGACGGCGAACATCTACACTTTTCGCATATTGATATTGATTTTACTGCCTTAGCTGCTATTCGAGCGACCCAACAAGTCATTGTCGAAGAAAACGGACAACAGTTTAAAGCCTTGCAAGGCATTCGCAGTCAAGATCAAAAACACATTACCCTTTTCCCAGGCAGTGTGCCACAACGTTTGCCAACGGCTGATTTTTGGCAAACTCATCGCTTTGAATTTGATCAATTTGCGCCACAGCAAGCAATCAATGGTGAACCACTACCTCATCTACGCCTTGATGCGGTATTAGAATATTTATTAGGAGATAAATTAAGATAATGCAACAGAAAAAATTTTTTCATTCAGAAAATGAAAAGCAAAACGATTGCGAAACATTACAAAATAAGCGTGAGTTCCATTCACAAACAGTGGTCGTAGATGAGCAGGCTTATTACACTGATTCTATAGGAGAAAATGATTTGCACGCTACCTTACAGAGTCCTCTTTCTTGGTGGCAAAGAGGCTTTATTGGTATAACACTTTTCTTTTTCGTTGCAGTCGTTGCTCAAGCTATCCAATGGCTAATTGATGCTTGGTTGCAACATCAATGGATCAATTTTGCCTTTGCGTTAGTATTTAGTGGTATTGTTGCCTTAGGTTTAACGACAATCGTCAATGAATTTCGTCATTTACGCCAATTAAAGCGTCTTGAACAATTACAACAACGTAATAAAAGTATTCAACTTGCCTCACCAACACAAGAATTATCTGCAAAAACAGGAAGTAAGCTCACCCAGCAACTGATTGAATATATGCGTATTTCTCCACGTGATCCGCAGTATCAACAATGGCAACATTATGCCAATCAAGGTTATTCAGCTGCAGAGTTATTACAACTGTTTAGTCAAGAATTTCTCTCCCCACTTGATCAACAAGCAAAAAAACTGATTAACAAACAAGCGATTGAAGCGACAATGCTTGTCGCAATTAGTCCATTAGCTTTAGTGGATATGGCTTTTATCGCATGGCGTCATTTACGTTTAATTAATCAACTCGCTAAGCTATATGGCATGAAACTCGGCTATTTCAGTCGGATTAGTCTGATTAAAATGGTGTTATTTAATATTGCTTTTGCAGGGGCAACCGAGGTTATTCGTGAAATAGGTATGGATTGGCTATCACAAGATATTACAGCAAAACTATCCGCAAGGGTGGCTCAGGGAATTGGTGTTGGATTGCTTACTGCACGCTTAGGCTTGAAAACCTTAGAACTTTGTCGCCCCGTTCCTTTTACAGTACAAGAACGTCCAAAACTCCATACAATTCATAAATTACTATTGGAAGAAGTGAAAAGCATAGTGAAAGACAACTTATTTCGTAATAAACAAAATGAATTTGAGAAATAATTGTTGAGATAAATAGTCGACCAAAAGGAAATGATATAAGTAAGAAAGGTTGCCACTATGGCAACCTTTCTTATATTTAACGATATTCCACATTAATAATATCAAATTCAACCGTACCGCCTGGTGTTACGATATTCACATTATCATCAATTTCTTTACCAATTAGCCCACGAGCAATCGGTGAATTCACTGAAATTAAGCCTTGTTTAATATCCGCTTCATCATCACCGACAATTTGATAAGTTACTTCCTCATCTGTTTCAACATTCACTAACACAACTGTTGCACCAAAAATAACTCGTCCATTATTTGTCATTTTGGTTACATCTATAATTTGTGCGTTAGCTAATTTTCCTTCAATTTCTTGAATTCTTCCCTCACAAAAGCCTTGTTGTTCCCGAGCTGCATGATATTCAGCATTTTCTTTTAAATCTCCATGTTCACGGGCTTCTGCAATCGCTTTAATAATTTCTGGACGGCGTACATTTTTTAAAAAATCAAGTTCTTCACGTAAAAGTGTCGCTCCACGTATTGTCATTGGAATTTGTTGCATTATTATGTCCTTTTTACCCTACTGTCAGTCAAAACAAAACCACACAAGATACAACTTTGTAGCTTGTGTGATCTAAAATTTAATAAATAGTGATTTACGAAATCAATAAGAGCTATTATTATTTACCGCATCGCAAAAAATATCAATATTAAAAATCTTGTCATTATTTATGATGTTCTCTAAACAAAGTTATTCTCGCTTTTATAAATATCGCGCTATCTTATTTCTTCTCTTTGTATCTTTTACCACTCATAGTTTCGCGACTATTGACGTTACGCCAATTATTAAAGAATTACCACGAGGTGCAAGCGCAACCATTGCGGCAAAAAATTTAACAACGGGACAAATAACCGCTAATTATCAAAGCGATATTTTTATGTTACCCGCTAGTACACAAAAAGTTTTTACCGCCCTCGCTGCAAAATTATTCTTGACAGACAATTTTACATTTCAAACCAGTTTACTTACGAACGGTAAAATTGAAGAAAATCGCTTAAAAGGTGATCTTATTGTTAAATTCAGTGGCGATCCAGACCTAACCAGTGGACAACTTTACACTTTACTCGCCAATTTAAAAAAACGAGGGGTTACACAAATTGATGGTAATTTAATCCTAGATACGTCTATTTTCTCTTCACATGATCGCGGTTTAGGCTGGATTTGGAATGATTTAACCATGTGTTTTAATGCACCACCTGCTGCCGTAAATATTGATAGTAATTGTTTCTCGGTCAATATTAATGCTAATGGCCCTGTTGGTAGCTTAGTCAAAGTTGATGTGCCATCACAATATCCAATCCAAATGTTTAGCCAAGTTTATATCGTTAATGATAATGAAGCAGGATATTGCCAATTTGATGTTGTTAGCAACGATAACAATCGTTATCAACTAAAAGGTTGTATTCGCCGTCAGCCAAAAAATTTCAATTTAAGCTTTGCCGTACAAGATACTGACAGTTATGCCACCGCCACTATTCAACGTATGTTAAAAAACTTAGGTATTAAGTTTAGTGGGCAAGTGCAACGCCCTTTTCAACCTCAGCAAGGAAACATCATTGCAACGCATCAATCTAAAGCATTACCTGAATTACTCAAAAAAATGATGAAACATTCTGATAACCAGATCGCTGATGCGTTATTCAGAACGATTGCTTATTATTATTATAAACGTCCAGCAACTTTCCAATTAGGCGGTATGGCAATAAGACGTATCCTAGAGAAAAATACTCATATTCGTTTTGGTAATAGTGTGATTGCTGACGGCTCAGGTCTTTCTCGCCAAAATTTGATTAGTGCCAATACTATGTTACAAACTTTAGAATTTATTGCCAAAAATGATAATAAATTAAATCTATTACAAACATTTCCGATCGCTGGCGTAGATGGCACGATTAGCGGTCGAGGATCACTAATCAGCCCACCACTAGTAAAAAATGTGATAGCTAAAACAGGTTCTTTAAAAGGTGTTTACAACCTCGCAGGTTTCATGACAAATGCACGAGGTGAGCACATTGCCTTTGTCCAATTTGTCAACGGCTATTCTACTGGTGATTTAGAAAATAAAACGAAACGTGCACCACTAGTTCGCTTTGAATCCCAGTTATATCAGTCATTATATAGTGATTAATATAGTGAAAATGCCGCTAATTAGCGGCATTCTTTTTTCCTACTTACTGGAAACAAAACTGATATTTACGCCTCACTATAAATTTCTAAATTAGTGGCTTCACTTTCTTGTTTCTTCTTGCTGCCATCGTTACGTAATGCCGCAATTTTATCCAAATATTCAGTTGTTATATCCCCTGTAATATACTCTCCAGTAAATACAGACGCATCAAAGCTTTCAATAGCTGAATTTTCTTGACGAACCGCCTCTTCTAATGCGGAAAGATCTTGAAAGATTAATTTATCTACGCCAATTAAATTTGCAATTTCTTCCGTTGTGCGATTATAGGCAATCAATTCTTGTGAAGTCGGCATATCAATACCATACACATTTGGATAACGAATTTCTGGGGCAGCAGATGCAAAATAGACTTTTTTTGCCCCCGCAGCACGTGCCATTTCAACAATTTGTTCTGAGGTTGTACCACGTACAATAGAATCATCTACCAACAAGACATTCTTACCTTTAAATTCAGAGGAAATGGTATTTAATTTCCGCCTTACTGAGTTACGACGCTGCGTTTGTCCAGGCATGATAAAAGTTCGTCCTACATAGCGATTTTTCACAAAACCTTGGCGATAAGGCTTATTTAATATATTAGCAATCCGCAATGCAATATCATTCGAAGTTTCTGGTACAGGAATAATGACATCAATTTCATCTAACACATCACTCCACTCTTGCGCAATTTTCTTACCTAGAAACTCGCCCATATGAACACGCGCAGCATAAACAGACACCCCATCAATATAGGAATCTGGACGAGCAAAATAGACAAATTCAAAAATACAAGGTGATAACTTCGCATTATCTGCACATTGTTTTGAATAAAGCTGCCCATCAAAAGTAATATAAATTGCTTCACCTGGATTAACATCACGCACAAACTCAAAACCTACCGCGTCTAATGCCACTGTTTCAGATGCAAACATATATTCTGTTTTACCTTTCTCTTCACGTTTCCCTAAAACTAAGGGGCGAATACCAAATGGATCACGAAAGGCAATCATTCCATGTCCGATCAACATTGCAACACAAGCATATCCACCACGGATATCTTTATGTGTGCGTTGAATCGCATAAAAAATATCATCTTCATCTAAATCATATTTATTAATCTGTTCGAGATGATAAGCCAAAATATTTAACAGTAATTCTGAATCTGAATTAGTGTTGACATGACGGCGTGCTGATTGAAAAAGTTTTTGTTTTAACTCCTCTGAATTGGTTAAATTCCCATTATGTACTAATGTCAAGCCATAAGGATAATTTACATAAAATGGCTGCGCTTCAGAAACACTTGAGCTTCCAGCAGTTGGATAACGAACATGCCCCAACCCCGCATTCCCTTGTAAACGGAGCATATGTTTTTGTTGAATTACATCGCTAACTAACCCATTTGCTTTTCTTAAACGGAAACGATCTTCTTCATCTACAGTTACAATCCCAGCAGCATCTTGTCCCCGATGTTGTAATACGATTAACGCATCATAAATTGATTGATTGACGCTTGAATGACCAAGAATTCCTACGATGCCGCACATTATTTTTTTCCTCTATTATGATGAAATAAATGAATCTGAATAGTTAATTAAACTTGTCTTGATAAAACTAGAATGGAGTTGTAGCTGATGAAAAAACCAATCAACCACAAAACCAAAATGTGGAATTAATTTTGATGCTTTCCACCAATCGCTCTGGCTAAAATTGGTAAAGGTATCTAGGAAAAAGAGTAACGCAGCAATAATCAATACGCCTCTTAATAAACCGAAACACGCACCTAAAACCCGATCTGTGCCTGATAACCCTGTTTTCTCAACTAATTGAGAAATCATATAATTGATTAAACTGCATACAATTAATGTTGCAATAAATAAAATAACGATAGCTGTCCCATTACGCAGGTATTCTGATTCTATTTGTTGGAAAAATGCTGCAAGATAGGGATAAAAATGACTTGATACAAAAAAGGCAACTAACCAGCTCGCTAAAGATAGGACTTCTCGAACAAATCCTCTAAATAAACTAATAATGATAGAAAAAGAAATAATACCAATAATAATATAATCAATCATTGCCAGATCTCTGTGCCATAAAACGGCGTATATTTTACAAAAAAAGATAACGTTTGCGTAGTGCTATTTATGGGGAATCTTACAATTTATAGCAAAATCATTATTTGTTGCATTCACTACACCTTATTAATGAAAAAACAGCCATAAAACGTATTTCTATGACTGCTTTCATTTTTAACCATTACATCATTTATTCAACTTTAACAATCCACCCCTCAGGCGCAGCTATATCACCAAATTGGATACCAGTTAATTCATCGTACAACGCTTTAGTAACTGGACCAACCTCTGTTTCTGAATAAAACACATGGAAATCATCACCATTTTGAATACCTCCGATTGGGCTAATTACTGCTGCTGTACCACAAGCGCCTGCTTCAGTGAAACGATCCAACTCATTAATATACACATCTCCCTCCATCGCTTTTAACCCTAAACGTTTTTCCGCCAAATAAAGTAAAGAATATTTCGTTATACTTGGCAAAATAGAAGGTGAAAATGGGGTAACAAATTCATTGTCTTTAGTGATACCAAAGAAATTTGCTGATCCAACTTCTTCAATTTTAGTATGTGTGGCGGGATCAAGATAAATACAATCACTAAAATTACGTTCATGTGCCTGATGTCCTGGTAATAAACTTGCCGCATAGTTTCCGCCAACTTTTGCTGCGCCTGTACCTTGTGGTGCAGCACGATCGTATTCAGACACAATAAAGTTTGTTGGTTTTAAACCACCTTTGAAATAAGCACCAACTGGACAGCAAAATACAATGAATAGATACTCTTTTGCAGGGTGAACACCAATATTTTCACCAACGCCAATCAATAATGGACGCAAATAAAGCGTTGCACCAGTACCATACGGCGCAACCCATTCCTCATTCGCTTTTACCACTTTTTTACAAGCATCAATAAACATTTCTACTGGAACATGAGGCATCAATAAACGATCGCAACTACGCTGCATACGTTTTGCATTTTCATCTGGGCGGAATAAATTAATTGAACCATCTTTGCAACGATACGCTTTCAAACCCTCAAAACATTGTTGTCCATAATGTAATGCTGGGGCTCCCTCATGTAAAACAAGATGATTGTCTTGTGTTAATTCTCCCTCTGACCATTTTCCATCTTTCCAATGCGCAACATAACGATAGTCAGTTTTGATATAACTAAATCCTAAATTTTTCCAATCAATATCTTTCATATTAAGCCTTCTTTAACAAGTTGTTATCAATAATTTCAACTAATCTACACCATAATGACAGCATTGCAACCCTTTCATAGGAAAGACTGAATTTTTTCTCGACAAAAAATAAAAGTGCGGTCATTTCGCCGCACTTTCATTAAGATTTTAATTAGCTATTATAAAACTTATTTCACAAAGTTTTCACCTAATTCAATGTCAGCTTTTAATGTTGGCAACATTGCTTCAACTGCTGCTTGTTCATATGCACTTAATGGACCAACTGGTAATAACTCTTCCACCCCTTCTTTACCTAAACGAACTGGTTGTGCAAAGAAACGAGCATACTTACCATCACCCTCGACATAAGTGCATTCAACGACTTTTTCACCATTTAATGCACGCACTAAAGAAAGAGCAAAACGCGCAGCCGCTTGTGCCATTGATAAGGTTGCTGAACCACCACCCGCTTTTGCATTAACCACTTCAGTACCTGCATTTTGGATACGTTTTGTTAATGGTTCAATTTCTTCTTCTTGCCAAGAAACATAATGCACTTGTGATAATAATGGCAAAATAGTTACACCTGAATGTCCGCCAATTACAGGCACTTGTACTTTACTTACATCTACATTTTTCAATTCAGCCACAAAGGTTTCTGAACGAAGTGTATCTAATGTTGTTACACCAAAAAGTTTACGTTTATCGTAAACACCCGCTTTTTTCAATACTTCAGCGGCAATCGCAACAGTTGTATTCACTGGGTTAGTAATAATACCAACACAAGCTTTTGGACAAGTCGCAGCCACTTTTTCAATTAAGTTTTTTACAATACCTGCATTGATATTGAAAAGATCTGAACGATCCATACCTGGTTTACGTGCAACACCAGCAGAAATTAGAACAACATCAGCACCTTCAAGAGCTGGCGTTGGATCTTCCCCAGCAAAACCTTTCACATTCACAGCAGTTGGAATATGACTCACATCTACCGCTACCCCTGGTGTAACAGGGGCAATATCATATAATGCTAAATCAGAACCAGCTGGTAATTGAATTTTCAATAATAGTGATAATGCTTGACCGATTCCGCCTGCCGCACCTAAAACAGCAACTTTCATTTTATACTCCTTACTAGTTATAGAAAATAATAGTGGAATTCTATGCCTCATCTCTTACTTTTTCAAATAAATAAATTCAATATTGAGAACTACTCCACATTTTCTATCAAAAGTTGAAGTTTCATATAAAAAGATACCCACTTATTCAAAGTTATGCAGTATAATTCAAATTTAATCTCTATTTCTGCATTTTTATGCAAAATTTATGCAATTCTTATCTTACTATTTTAATTGATATGGAAAATAAACAAGAAAAACTACTTTCAGCATTTAAATCTTTATTAGCAGAAGAAAAATTTAGCTCACAGGGCGAGATTGTTAATGCATTAAGCGAAATGGGTTTCGCTAATATTAATCAATCTAAAGTATCCAGAATGTTAGCAAAATTTGGTGCGGTGAGAGCAAGAAACACAAAAATGGAAATGGTCTATTGTTTACCGAATGAGTTAAGTGTACCGACCACATCAAGTCCACTAAAAAATTTAGTATTAGATATAGATCATAATCACCATTTAATTGTGATTAAAACCAGTCCTGGTGCGGCACAATTAATCGCACGTTTATTAGATTCTGTTAGTAAGGCAGAAGGGATCTTAGGGACAATCGCTGGCGATGATACCATCTTTGTTTCGCCAACTAGCGATATTGAAATCAATCAACTTATAGAGAATATTCAGGCTTTATTCAACGATTCTCTATAACGTTTACAAAGGAGAACGGTATGAATATATTAATTACTGGTGGAACAGGTTTTATCGGTAAATCACTGCTAAAACAACTCGATAATCTAGGTCATCAATTAACGCTAGTTTCTCGTTCTCCAAAAAAATATAGCGCACAAATTCCAGCCAATGTTATTACTGTATCGTCGCTAAATCATTTTAGCCATCTAGATGATTTTGATGTTGTTATTAATCTTGCTGGCGAGCCCATTTTTAATCATCGCTGGAGTGAAGCTCAAAAACAACAATTAATCACGAGTCGACTCACGACAACGCAAAAATTAGTGGATTTAATTAATCAAAGTGCTCAGCCTCCCCATACCTTTATCTCTGGTTCAGCTATCGGCTATTATGGCGATCACCCGCAATTAATGATGACCGAAAAAATGCCGGCAGCAGAAGATTTTTTAGGGCAACTTTGTAAACAATGGGAAGAGATCGCTTTGCAGGCAAATAGCCGAGTCTGCTTATTACGAACAGGTTTAGTGCTTGGTAGTTATGGCGGAGTATTAGGGAGAATTTTACCGCTTTACCGCCATTGGCTAGGAGGGCAACTGGGTGATGGTAAACAATTTTGGTCGTGGATTAGCTTACCCGATATGATCAATGCAATTATCTTTTTAATGGATAATCCAGAATGTCGAGGGGCATTCAATATGGTGTCGCCAAATCCAGTAACAAATCAAGAATTTAATCAAACCTTATCTCGGTTAATGAAACGTGCTGCCATTCTCCATATACCAAGTTTCTTACTTAAAACACTGCTTGGTGAACGATCTTGTTTACTCTTAAATAGTCAAAAAGTTTACCCTGAAAAACTACTCAAAGCAGGTTTCCAATTTGAATGTCCAACACTGGAAACAACATTAAGCAAAATCTTAAATAATTAAATAAGTTTGTTGTTTCACTCTTATGTGCACTATGGACTAGTGAAACATCAATTTCCAATATTTTAAAATAGGTAATCACTGAAATAGCTTGCGGGAGAGATACTTCTCCCGTACTATGCTATGCCGAAAATTGAACATATTCTATTAATGGTACTTTTTTCTCATTTTTTCTCGCCAAATAAGGCAATACCATTTTGTCTTAACTGAAATATGTTCCAATAATAATAACAACATAAGGATAATTTTATGACAGAACAAACTTTTATTTTAGGCAAAGATGCTGCCCTAGAAGATTCCATTGCAACCTTTCAACAAAAATTAAAGAACCTTGGTTTCAATATTGAAGAAGCTTCTTGGTTAAACCCAGTTCCTAATGTTTGGTCAGTACATATTCGTGATAAAGATTGCCCTCAATGTTTCTCCAATGGAAAAGGTGCGAGCAAAAAAGCGGCATTAGCGTCAGCGCTGGGTGAATATTTTGAACGTCTTTCAACAAATTACTTTTTTTCTGACTATTATTTAGGTAAAGCGGTTGCTGAAGGAGAATTCGTCCATTACCCAAGCGAAAAATGGTTCTCGATTGAAGATCCTAATTTGTTACCTGTGGGTATTTTAGATAATACATTATTAGATTATTTCGATCCAAACCAAGAATTAACACCTGATCTCTTAGTAGATATCCAATCAGGTAATCTTGATCGTGGTATCGTTGCCTTACCGTATGTTCGTCAATCTGACCAAAAAACAATTTATATTCCTCAAGCAATTATTAACAATTTATATGTTTCTAATGGTATGTCGGCAGGCAACACCATGTTTGAGGCACGAGTACAAGGATTATCTGAGGTCTTTGAACGTTACGTTAAAAATAAAATTATTGCTGAAGCAATTAGTTTACCGTTAATTCCGACGGAAATTTTGGATAAATATCCTTCTGTTCAAGCTTCTATTGCAAAATTAGAAGAAGAGGGCTTCCCTATTTATGCGTTTGATGCTTCTCTTGGCGGGCAATATCCTGTTATCTGTGTTGTCTTATTCAATCGCAATAATGGCACCTGTTTTGCCTCTTTTGGCGCGCACCCAAATTTTGCTGTCGCCCTAGAAAGAACCGTTACTGAATTATTACAAGGTAGAAGCCTAAAAGATCTTGATGTCTTTTCCCCACCATCATTCAACAATGAAGATGTAGCCGAACACGCTAACCTAGAAACACACTTTATTGATTCAAGTGGTTTAATTTCTTGGGATTTATTTAAGCAAGAAAGTGATTTCGAGTTTGTTCATTGGGATTTCTCTGGTTCAACCGCAGAAGAGTTCAATAATTTAATGACACTATTCCAACGTGAAGAAAAAGAAGTCTATATTATGGATTATCAACATCTTGACGTGTATGCATGCCGTATTATTGTACCTGGAATGTCTGATATTTATCCAGTTGATGACCTTATCTATGCTAATAACAATATGGGCATGGATTGGCGAGAAATTTTATTGGATCTGCCAAACTTCCATCACGATGCAGAAACATATCAAGAACTCTTAGATGAGTTAGATGAGCAAGGGATTGATGATGCAACACGAGTTCGTGAATTTATTGGTATCGTTGCACCAAAAAATACTAGCTGGCAAACCTTACGCATTGGTGAATTAAAATCTATGCTCTATTTAGCATTAGGTGATTTGGAAAATGCGTTAGAGTGGGCAACTTGGACATATCAAATGAATAGTTCAGTTTTTACTGCTGAACAAGCTAATTATTATCGAACCTTAATCAGTAGCTTAGAATTATTCTTAGATGAAAACCGTGATCCTGAACAATATCGAGCTGTGTTTGCACGAATGTATGGTGAAAAAGCAGTTGAATTTGCATGGAATGCAATTAATGGTGGTAACCCATTCTTCTTATTGCCTGCTAGTGATGAAACCCTAGCAAACTTCGCTGAACATCAAAAATTGTTGCAAGCATACCAAAAATTACAACGTGCAAAATAATCTGTAATCTGTTGTAAAAACAAAATAAAAGCCATTCATCGTTTATTTGTGAATGGCTTTTTAATTAATCTAACGTAACAAAATTATTCCCACTCTATCGTTGCTGGTGGTTTTCCGCTCACATCATAAACCACGCGGGAGATACCATCAATTTCATTGATAATCCGATTAGAGACTTTACCTAACAATTCATAAGGCAGATGCGCCCAATGAGCAGTCATAAAGTCGATTGTTTCTACTGCACGCAATGACACCACCCAATCATATTTGCGACCATCGCCCATTACGCCAACTGATTTTACAGGGAGGAATACAGTAAAGGCTTGGCTCACTTTGTGATACCAACCTGAATTATGCAATTCTTCAATAAAGATCGCATCGGCACGCCGCAATAAATCACAATATTCTTTCTTCACCTCGCCCAATACTCGTACGCCAAGCCCTGGTCCTGGGAATGGGTGGCGATAAAGCATATCGTAAGGCAAGCCTAACGCTAAACCGATTTTGCGTACTTCATCTTTGAACAACTCTTTTAACGGCTCAACTAACCCAAGTTTCATATAATCAGGTAAGCCACCGACATTATGGTGCGATTTGATCACGTGCGCTTTGCCTGTTTTACTCGCTGCAGATTCGATCACATCTGGATAAATTGTGCCTTGTGCCAACCATTTCACATTGGTGTGTTTATGCGATTCTTCATCAAACACATCAATAAAGACTTTACCAATCACTTTACGTTTTGCTTCAGGATCACTAACGCCCGCTAATTCGCCTAAGAAACGATCTTCAGCATTCACACGAGTAATATTCAAGCCAAATTTATTACCGAACATTTCCATAACTTGATCACCCTCATTCAGGCGTAATAAACCATTATCCACAAACACACAATGGAGGTTATGTCCTATCGCACGTTGTAATAATAATGCTGTAACAGAAGAATCTACCCCACCAGACAACGCAAGAATTACTTCATCATTGCCTACTTGTGCTTTAATACGTGCAACGGCATCTTCGATAATATTGTCCGCAGTCCAACGCTTTTCACATTGACAAATTCCCACCACAAAATTTTCTAATAGTGCTAACCCTTGTTTTGAGTGCGTTACTTCAGGGTGGAATTGCACACCATAAAAATGGCGAGATTCATCTGCCATTGCGGCTATCGGGCAAGATGCTGTTGCCGCGGAAATATGGAATTGTGGTGGAATTTGAGTAACTTTATCACCATGGCTCATCCAAACATCTAATAAAGCATTACCTTGTGCTGAATGGGCATCGGCTAACGCTTTAAACAAATTATCTTTAGCCAATACTTCAACTGCAGCATAACCAAATTCACGCTCAGTTGATCCCTCAACTAAGCCTCCTAACTGCATTGCCATCGTTTGCATACCATAGCAGATCCCTAATACAGGTACCCCAGCATTGAATACATATTCTGGCGCACGCGGACTTCCTGCTTCTGTGGTACTTTCTGGTCCACCTGAAAGGATAATGCCTGTTGGGCTAAATTCACGAATTTGCACTTCTGTTACGTCCCACGCCCATAATTCACAATAAACCCCAATTTCACGCACACGACGCGCGATAAGTTGTGTATATTGTGAACCAAAATCTAAAATTAAAATTTTATGTTGATGAATATTATTCATGTTGTTTCTCTAGTTAATTAAAATAATTACCGCTATATAGTTAAAATTTAGTTACTGTTGTTGATGCAATGTATTGATAATGCGTAAAATTTCATTCATATCCTTTCCCATATAATCTGCTAAAGATTGATCAATTACCATACGCTTTTCCTCATAGCCAATCACCGTTAATCCTGCTGCTTTTGCTGCTTGCATACCATAAAATGAATCTTCTATTGCAATCGCATTTTCTGCATTAACCCCTAATTGCGCTAATGTATAACGATAAATGGTTGGATCAGGTTTACTCCGCGCAAACATCTCTCCACTCACAATACAATCAAACGCGTCTTTTATACCACAAGCAGTTAAAATACGTTCAATATGTTGTTGTGAAGAGGAAGATGCCACTGCCATTTTTATCTGCTGCTGTTTGGCAAATTCAATAATACAGTTAATGTCTTGCCGAAAAATTGCACGATAATCTAGCTGCTCAAACAGGTTATCCCAAAAAAGATAATATTGTTCTCTAATTTTATCTAATGATAATGGTGAGCCAGATAATTTCTTAATCACAGCTGGAATCTCTTTTAATGATTTACCGACAACTTCTGATTGCTGCGCTAATGTAATTGGTTGATGATGTTGCTTTAAACGCTCAATAAATTCACGTTGTGCAGTAAACTCAACATATTCAGTATCAACTATCACACCGTCCATATCAAAGATAATTGCTTGTAACATCTTATTTGCCCATATTTGATAGAAATTTCTGCAATCTATAAACAAAAGAAAATACAGCCAAACTCAGTTATTAAGTTTAGCTGTATTACTCATTACCCCATACGATAGTTAGGGGCTTCTTTGGTAATGGTTACATCATGAACATGGCTTTCTTTAATCCCCGCCCCACTAATCCGCACAAATTGTGCTTTAGTGCGAAGCTCTTCAATCGTCGCGCAGCCAGTTAATCCCATACAAGAACGTAATCCACCCATTTGTTGGTGAATAATTTCTTTGAGATAGCCTTTATAAGCAATACGTCCCTCAATGCCCTCTGGCACTAATTTATCTGCAGCATTATCCGATTGGAAATAACGATCTGATGAACCTTTTGACATTGCGCCTAGTGAACCCATACCACGATAAGATTTAAAGGCTCGACCTTGATAAAGTTCAATTTCACCTGGAGCTTCTTCTGTTCCCGCTAACATTGATCCCACCATCACACAATGAGCACCAGCTGCAATCGCTTTTGCAATATCACCTGAATAGCGAATCCCACCATCAGCAATCACTGGAATACCACGATCTTTTAACGCTTCTGCGGCATCTGCAATCGCGGTAATTTGCGGTACACCAACCCCAGTTACAATACGCGTGGTACAAATTGATCCTGGTCCAATACCAATTTTCACTGCACTTGCACCTGCATCAGCTAAGGCTATCGCCCCCTCAGCAGTCGCGACATTCCCTGCAATAATTTGTAAATCTGGATATTTCGCACGAGTTTCACGTACACGCTGCAATACCCCTTCCGAATGACCGTGTGAAGAATCAATTAACAGCACATCAACACCCGCTTTAACGAGTGCATCAATACGTTCTTCATTGCCTGCCCCTGCGCCAACAGCTGCGCCGACACGCAAACGTCCGAACTCATCTTTACACGCATTTGGCTTTTGCTCTGATTTTTGGTAATCCTTTAAGGTAATCATACCTTTTAATTTGAATTGATTATCCACAACTAACACTTTTTCTACACGGTGGCTGTGCATTAAAGAAAAAATATGTTCACGATTAGCTGATTCACCATCTGTTACGGTTACTAATTTCTCTTTTGGTGTCATCACTGCGGTAACAGGAAGTGATAAATCAGAAACAAAACGGGTATCACGTCCTGTTACAATTCCTAATAAATCCCCCTCTTCTGAGGTTACTGGATAGCCTGCAAATTTATTTTTCTTCGTTAATTCCGCAACTTCTGCCAATGTGGTTGTTGGGCGCACAGTAATGGGATCATTAACAATCCCACTCTCGAATTTTTTCACTTTTCGCACACGTTCAGCTTGGCGTTCGATACTCATATTTTTATGGATAAAACCAATTCCCCCTTCTTGCGCCAAAGCTATCGCCATTTTTGCTTCTGTAACGGTATCCATGGCAGCAGATAAAATTGGAATATTTAAACGGATTTTCTGAGTTAATTGAGTTGAAAGATTTGCCGTATTTGGCAGTACGGTGGAGTGTGCTGGAACAAGAAGAACATCATCAAAAGTAAGGGCTTCTTTAATTACTCTAAGCATTGCAATATCTCTCTGTTAAATTGTGAATGAAATAAAATAGACGAAAAATATTGCGGCGGCATTATACAGAGTTTTTTTACTAATGAAAATCTATTTTAATCGAAAAAAGCAAACGATTACTTTAATAAAAAACCAGCCTCTTATCGCGTTTATTTGCGTTATAATAAGCACAACTTTAATAATAGAAAATGGAGTGTATTATGACTGCTCAAGCAGGAATTTTATTTGAACATTGTAAAGCCGCTATTTATCTTGAAGCAAAAATTGCAGATTATTCCGCGATTGCAGAGGCTTGCAAAAAAGTTGTTGCATTAACAGAATCTTTACAACAAAAACACCCAGATGCGCATTTATATAGTGTTATCGCTTTTGGTTACGAAGCTTGGCAAAACCTCTCTTCTGCCAATGATGCACAAGAACTAAAATCCTTTACCCAATTAGGCAAAGGGAATTTAGCTGCACCTGCAACCCAAAATGATTTATTAATTCATATTCTGTCTCTTCGTCATGATGTGAACTTTTCCTTAGCACAATTAATATTGAAAACATTTGAATCAGCGATTACAGTTGTCGAAGAAAATCACGGTTTCCGTTGGGTAGAAGATCGTGATCTTACAGGTTTTATTGATGGAACAGAAAACCCTGCTGGTGAAACATTACGCCGCCAAATTGGTTTGGTACAAAGTGGTATTGATCAAAATGGTAGTTATGTTTTTACTCAACGTTGGGAACATCAATTAGATAAATGGGAAAAACTCGATCAAAGCAAACAAGAACAAGTTATCGGGCGCACCAAACCTGATAGTGTTGAATTAGATGACGTTCCCCCAACCTCTCATGTTGGGCGTGTGGATTTAAAAGAAAATGGAAAAGGTTTAAAAATTTTACGCCAAAGTTTACCTTATGGCACGGCGAGTGGTAAGCACGGACTTTATTTTATCTCTTACTGTGGCACATTACATAATATTGAACAACAATTACTCAGTATGTTTGGTGAAATAGATGGTAAAACCGATCGCTTATTAGGCTTTACTAAACCAGTAACTGGTAGCTATTATTTTGCACCATCATTAGAACGCTTACTTAATTTATAAGCCATTTTTTGCTTAATTGATGGCATTCAATACAATGCTCGCTTTCTCTCATATAGATTTTTTGTTAGAATAAGCAGCGAGTTTTTGGGGCTGATCTAGGATTCGACGGGATTAGCGAAGCCCAAAGTGCATGTCGAGGTGCGGTAGGCCTCGTAAATAAACCGCAAAACAATAGTCGCAAACGACGAAAACTACGCTTTAGCAGCTTAATAACCTGCCTTAAAGCCTTATCTCCTCAGCTTCCGCTCGTAAGACGAGGGTTCAGATAAGTCATTCAAAACGAGATCGTGTGGACGCCGCTGTTTGAGGATCGAAGCACTAAATTAAATCAAACTAGCTTATTTATCGCGTGTCTGTCCGCAGTGAATAAGTGAAACTAAAGACGAGACTAAACATGTAGTACTGAAGGTAGAGGAATTTCGGACGGGGGTTCAACTCCCCCCAGCTCCACCAGATTTTCTACAACAGTGATATAACTATAATAACAAAATCAATGACTTATAGATTTAAGTATTATTTTTGTACCACTGTAATAGAACTTAAAATAATCCGCAGACGATCCGCGAAATACTGGATATTAAAAAGAGGCAATTAGCCTCTTTTTATTTAGCTGCTACCTTTACAACAAATGATCTACCGCTTTAATAAGCGTCAGTTCCTCACTGTTATTTCTGATAAAAAAGCATTATCACGTAAAGCTCAATACGCTGCACCTAAAACCTTAAAAATTACGTCATACAAACCTTCATAGCAGAAAAATGACATTTAACCGAACCTGTTTACATTTATTAGGTGTGATGTATGACGATATATAACTCCCCCGTATTTCTAATCCGTATATATCGAAATAACCAATCGAGATGCAACCACTATCATTTCACATAAAAAAATCTGCATCTAAAAATATTTAGATACAGACTTTTTATGATGCCTTACAGCTTAATTATTTCTTCTGAGCTTGTACTGCTGCAACTGCCACCATATTGATGATACGGCGGACAGAAGACACTGGCGTCAGAATATGTGCAGATTTCTTCAAGCCCATTAACATTGGACCAACAGTAATTGCTGTTGTTGTTGCACGTAATAAGTTATAACTAATTCTGGCTGATTCCATACTTGGCATAATAAGTAGGTTTGCTGCCCCTTTAATTGGGCTATCAGGCATAATATTTTTACGTAAGTTTTCTGAAAGTGCTATATCACCGTGCATTTCACCGTCAATAATTAAATCTGGGCGGCGATCTTTTACTAATTCAAGTACTTTACGCATTTTCACGGCATTTTCACTATTTGATGAGCCATAATTAGAGTTAGAAAGGAGTGCGACTTGTGGTTCAATACCAAAAGATTTTACTTCTTCAGCTGCCATTAATGTAATATCAGCTAACTCTTCTGCAGTCGGATTCTCATTCACAAAAGTATCAGAAATAAACACATTCCCTGTCGGCAATACCAAACTATTTACAGTCGCTAAAGTACGAACACCATCTGCAACACCAATAACATCTCTTAATGTTTGCAAATGCTCCCGATAAGAACCAACTAAACCACAAATAATCGCGTCAGCCTCACCTCGTTGTAC
The DNA here is from genome assembly GCF_042433055.1 of Gallibacterium trehalosifermentans. Lineage (NCBI taxonomy): Bacteria > Pseudomonadati > Pseudomonadota > Gammaproteobacteria > Pasteurellales > Pasteurellaceae > Gallibacterium > Gallibacterium trehalosifermentans. Next base: position 234,013 of record NZ_JBHLWB010000009.1, on the reverse strand, counting down.
TAAAATGGCAGCTATCGCAGTTTTATCCGTAATTAAACGATGTTTTGCTACTGAAGGAGTAACGCCTTTACGTTTCATAATTTCATAATATGCTTGCCAGCATTCAGTATAACGGCTATCTTGCTCATTATTTACAATTTCAAAGTCCTTATTGACTTCAATTTTCAGTCCTAATTCCTTAATACGTTGTGCAATCACATTTGGACGACCAACTAAAATTGGATAGGCAATGCCAGAACTACAAATCTCTTGCACTGCGTGTAATACACGCGGTTCTTCTCCATCAGTTAAAATAACACGTTTTTTATCCAATTTTGCTTGCGCAAAGACAGGTTTCATAAACAAGTTTGTTTTATAAACAAACTGAGTTAATTGATCGATATAAGCATTAAAGTCGGTAATTGGCTTTTGTGCAACACCTGTATCCATTGCGGCTTTCGCAACTGCTGGGGCAATTTTTACAATTAAACGCGGATCAAATGGTTTTGGAATAATATATTCTGCCCCAAAAGAGACTTCACTTTCACCATAAGCAGAAGAAACCACATCGCTTTGTTCTGCAAGTGCTAAATCAGCAATCGCTCGTACTGCTGCTAATTTCATTTCTTCATTAATCGTTGTCGCCTGTACATCTAACGCACCACGGAAAATAAATGGGAAACAAAGTACATTATTAACCTGATTAGGGAAGTCAGAACGCCCCGTACAAATAATGGCATCTGGACGTGCCGCTTTGGCAACTGGTGGTAAAATTTCTGGAACTGGGTTAGCTAACGCTAAAATCAGCGGTGTATCTGCCATCGTTTTCACCATTTCTGGTGTCAACACACCTGCTTTTGAACACCCTAAGAAAATATCTGCCCCTGGTAACGCATCAGCTAATGTCCGTGTGCCGTTATCTTCTATCGCATAGACTTGTTTGGTTTCATCGATATGATCACCTCGACCTTTATAAACCACACCTTTAGAATCACAAATCGTAATATTTTTGCGTTCAATACCTAACGCTACCATTAAATTTAAACAGGCAATCGCAGAGGCGCCTGCTCCAGAAGCAACCACTTTTACTTTTTTAATATCTTTATTCACGACGCGTAAACCATTTAATACTGCTGCTGCACAGATAATTGCCGTACCGTGTTGGTCATCATGAAAGACTGGAATTTTCATGCGCTCACGTAATTTTTTCTCAATATAAAAACATTCTGGCGCTTTAATATCTTCTAAGTTAATACCACCAAAAGTTGGTTCTAATGCTGCAATGATATCAATTAATTTATCAGGATCGTTTTCGTTTATTTCAATATCAAAGACATCAATACCAGCAAATTTCTTAAACAATACGCCTTTTCCTTCCATCACAGGCTTACCTGCTAATGCGCCGATATTCCCTAACCCCAATACCGCTGTACCATTCGAAATTACGGCAACTAAATTCCCTCTCGCCGTATATTTATATGCATTTGCAGGATCTTTTTCGATCTCTAAACAAGGTTCAGCAACTCCTGGTGAATACGCTAATGCAAGATCTTGCTGGGTTGCAAGCGATTTAGTTGGGGTAACTTCTATTTTCCCTGGAATGGGAAATTGGTGGAAATCTAATGCGGCTTGGCGTAATTTTTCGTCCATAATCTATCCTTATATATCAATTAAAGCTAATTAAACTGCGAGAAATTTATTGATATGTTACTCACGACAAAAGAGGAATGAGAAATGTTAAAAGGCAATCCACTGCTGTGTGCATAAAAACGCTGATACATATTGTCAGCGTTTCGTTCTATTCCATTAAATTACTCGCTGGCTTCACTCATTTTTTGAGCCAGAACATGGATTTTCTTTATTTTGTTTGACGTATCACTTCGTTTCCAAAAATACAAATGAAAACGTGAAAAATCCATGACTTATTATAGTTTCCTTTTTTAAGAAAGCTGTGAGCTATGCCACATTTTATAAATAATGTTAAAATAATTACTACAAATTTTCTATTATTCATACAAGTAACAATATTAAGTACATCATTTATGAAACAACGTTTAGATAAATTTTTATCCGAATATACTGGATTATCGCGTTCGCAAGCAAACAAAGTACTTCGACAAAATTTAGTCAAGGTCAATCATGAAATTGTCAAAGATGGGGCATTAAAAATTTCTACTGAGGATCTCATTGAGTTTGATGGCGAGCAACTTACTTGGGTGGTAGGCAATCAATATTTTCTATTATATAAGCCCGAAGGGTACATTTGTTCAAATGATGACAGCGAATATCCAACGGTTTACCAATTTTTTGATTATCCCTTATCTACCCGTTTACATACGGCGGGGCGTTTAGATGTTGATACGACTGGATTAGTTTTATTAACCGATGATGGACAATGGTCGCATCGCATTACTTCGCCAAAACATCATTGTGAAAAAACTTATCTTGTAACCTTAGCAGATCCTATCGAAGACTTTTACATTGAACAATGTCAACAAGGGATTCTGTTAAAAGGGGAAAAACAGGTAACGAAACCCGCTCAAATTGAAATAATTGATGATTACAATTTAAACTTAACCCTAATTGAAGGGAAATATCATCAAGTCAAACGAATGTTTGCTGCGCTTGGTAATAAAGTTATTGCTCTACATCGATGGCGCATTGGACAAATTTCATTAGATGAACATCTCACTGAGGGCGAATATCGCACTCTCACAAAAGAAGAAATTCAATCATTTTTAGAATAACAATAATAAGAGGTTTAAATGACAAAGCAAAAAGTACGCATAAATTTTCTCTTCATCTTAATTTTAGGGCTTTTGTCTATGATGCCGCCACTTGGCATTGATATGTATCTCCCTGCCTTTTTAAGTATTGCTAAAGATTTAAATGTACCCTCTAGTCAAGTGCAATATACCTTAACTATGTTTACTTTAGGTATGGGCGTAGGACAGCTAGTTTGGGGACCTATTGCGGATAGTTTAGGACGCAAACCTATTATTTTATTTGGTCTTGTGATCAGTACGATTGCTGCATTAGGTTTAACTCAAGTCAACAATATTCATCATTTCATTGGATTACGATTACTACAAGGCTTATTTGGTGCTGCCCCCGTTGTGGTATTGGGGGCTTTACTAAGAGATTTATTTAGTAAAAATGATTTTTCTAAGATGATGTCTTTAGTTACCTTAGTCATTATGGTTGCACCACTATTAGCCCCAATTATTGGCGGTTATATTGTGCAATATTTCCATTGGCATACAATTTTCTATTTTTTAGTGTTTGTGGGGCTCTGCAGTGGAACATTATTTGCTTGGCGAATCCCTGAAACCTTAGATCATGAAAAACGGCAAGCCTTCTCATTAAGAAATATTTTGCGTCAATTCTGGGCGGTTTTAAGAGTTAAAGAAGTGATTGGTTATTTAATTGTTTCCACATTTTCGTTTGCAGGATTATTTGCCTTTCTCACTTCAGGATCACTAGTTTATATTGATATTTATGGGGTAAAAGTACAACACTTTGGCTACTTTTTTATGATGAATATCATTGTCATGGCAACTTTTACTTGGGTTAATGGACGTGTGGTAGGGAAAGTTGGTGCAGAAAGAATGCTGCAATTTGGCTTAGGTATGCAAGCTACTGCAGGTCTATGGTTATTACTTGTTGCCATACTTGATCTGGGCTTCTGGGCAATGGCACTTGGTATTGCTTGGTTTATCGGCATGAACTCTACTATTGGCGCTAATGCCACAGCATTAATTTTAGAAAGATTCCCTCATACTGCTGGAACAGCAAATTCTGTTTTGGGCACATTACGTTTCGGCGGTGGCGCGGTTGTTGGTTCATTGCTAGCCTTAGTTCCTGTTACTAGCGCTATTCCTATGCTGGCAACCATGATCCTTTGCGTAATTATCGCTGTCTTGGGGTATGGGTTATTAACCTATAGAAATCTAAATCACAGCTAGCCGTGATGCAAGATAGTTTATTGTTTTATAAAAAATTATCCCGTTATTGTAACGGGATCATTCAATGATTATTGAGAATGGACAACATTTTTAGCTGCCCAATATTATATCAAGTGTTTGAATCAAAACCTTAATATAACGCTCTACTCTTCACCAAGTAATTTCAACTCACGTCCTCTTACTTGTTGCTTCAAGATTTCAGTAAACGCTTCAAGAGTGAATGAACCTAAGTCCTGACCTTTACGCGTACGTACCGCAATCTTACCTTCAGCAATTTCTTTATCACCGCAAACTAACATATAAGGTACACGTTTTAAGGTATGTTCACGGATCTTAAAGCCGATTTTCTCATTGCGTAAATCAGATTTCACACGTAATCCTGCATCTGAAAGGGTTTTCACCACATTTTGCACATATTCCGCTTGTGAATCAGTAATATTCATAACTACGGCTTGAGTTGGTGCTAACCACGCAGGGAAGAAACCAGCATACTCTTCCGTAATGATGCCGATAAAACGTTCGATTGATCCTAAAATTGCACGATGAATCATAACTGGTGTTTTACGTTCATTATCTTCTGCCACATAAGAAGCATTTAATCGACCTGGTAACGCAAAGTCTAATTGAATCGTACCGCATTGCCATTCACGCCCAATACTATCACGCAATGCAAACTCAAGTTTCGGTCCATAGAATGCCCCCTCCCCAGGCTGCACTTCATATGCTAAACCGTTATGTTCTAATGCTTTTGCTAAGTCTGCTTCGGCACGATCCCACATTTCATCAGAACCAATACGGCTTTCTGGGCGAGTTGAAAGTTTGACATAAATATCCGTAAAACCAAAGGTACTATAAATGTCATACACCATTTTGATACAAGAGGTTACTTCACTTTCAATTTGATCTTCTGTACAGAAAATATGCGCATCGTCTTGCGTAAAGCCACGCACTCGCATTAAGCCGTGTAAAGAACCTGATGGCTCATTACGATGACAAGATCCAAATTCCGCCATTCTTAACGGTAAATCACGATAAGATTTGAGTCCTTGGTTAAAGATTTGAACGTGTCCTGGACAGTTCATTGGCTTAATCGCATATTCACGATTTTCTGATGAGGTCGTAAACATTAAATCGCTATAGTTTTGCCAATGCCCCGTTCTTTCCCAAAGCACTCGATCCATCATAAATGGACCTTTTACTTCTTGATAATCATACTCTTTTAATTTAGTACGCACGAAAGTTTCCAGTTCACGGAAAATTGTCCAACCATCGTTATGCCAGAATACCATACCTGGTGCTTCTTCTTGCATATGGTAAAGATCCAATGCTTTACCAATTTTACGGTGATCACGTTTTGCCGCTTCTTCAAGGCGTTTTAAATAATCCGCAAGTTGTTTTTTATCCGCCCAAGCTGTGCCATAAATACGTTGCAACATTTTATTGTTACTATCGCCACGCCAGTAAGCGCCAGCCACTTTTTGTAATTTGAAATGATGACAAAAACGCATATTTGGTACGTGTGGACCACGACACATATCAATATATTCTTGGTGATGATAAAGCGCTGGTGTTGCTGTTTTTTCAATATTCTCATCTAAAATAGCCATTTTGTATGGCTCACCGCGCTGGGTAAACACCTCATATGCTTTTTGCCAAGAAACAGGTTCTTTTACAACGTCATAATTAGTTTTTGCTAACTCAAGCATTCTTTTTTCGATTTTTTCTAAATCTTCTGTTGTTAGCGATTGCTCTAAATCGATATCGTAATAAAAGCCGTTTTCAATCGTTGGTCCAATCGCCATTTTTGCGTTTGGATAGAGTTGTTTTAACGCATGACCGAGTAAATGGGCACAAGAGTGGCGAATAATTTCTAAACCGTCCTCATCTTTTGCTGTAATAATTTCTAATTGGCAATCTTGTTCGATCACATCGCAAGCGTCTTTACGCTCACCATTGACACGCCCAGCAATGCACGCCTTAGCTAATCCCGCACCAATACTTTGTGCGACCTCTAAAACAGTTACAGATTGATCAAAATGACGTTGAGAACCGTCTGGTAAAGTAATAATTGGCATAATAAAATCCTTACAGTGGTTACCTATACGAGGGGTAACTTGTGATTAAAAAAACATTTTTGTATTTTGCAAAATAAAACACCCACAATGTGTTTCATTGCGGGCGAAAGTATAGTATAGAATCCAATAAAGATGAATAAAATTTGAAAAATTAAACTATTTTGAGATGAGCGCGAGAAACTCTTGTTTTCTGTCTCGATCCTGCTGGAAAACTCCACCATACGCCGATGTAACTGTAAAACTATTCGCATCTCGCACACCGCGACATTTCACACAAAAATGCGTGGCGCGTACATAAACTGCCACATCTTCCGTTTGTAACAAGGTTTGAAAAGCAACTAAAATTTGTTCCGTTAACCGTTCTTGTACTTGTGGACGTTGGGCTAAAAAATCGACCACACGATTAATTTTCGACAAGCCAATGACCCAATCTTTTGGGTAATAAGCAACGGACACTTTTCCCGCAAAAGTAACGAAATGATGCTCACAAGTACTGGTTAAATTAATGTCATTTACCAGCACCATTTCACTCACATTCATTCGATTTTCAATCCGCGTAATCTTCGGGAAATTATGATAATCCAGTCCACTAAAAATTTCGTCTAGATACATTTTGGCTAAACGTTTTGGTGTTTCTTCCAAACTATCATCACGTAAATCTAACCCCAAAATCGTCATCACTTCTCGCATATGCTGTTCTATTTTTTGGCGACGTTCGTCTTGTGTGCCAACTCTTGCCACCATTGGGGTTTCCAATCCTTTTGCTGATAAAGCAGCGCTAACCTGTTGTGCCTCTCGTGAAATTGTACTCATTGACCACTCCTTATTATTCGGCACGTATTCTAACAATGCCGATACATTTATGAAAGATTAATTAACTATTTATCAAACTGACACTCTGTTTTTCTAATAAGAAATGCTATGATTGGCAGCGGCAAAAAGGAGCAAACAGATGAATAGACGTGAATTGTTACTACAAGAGATGGGCATTCCCCTTTGGGAACTGAAAAATCCCGAGGCGTTACAAGGTGTAGGTAATATTCAACTGCCTCATCATATTCATACATTGCTTTTAAGCGATGATCCACTCATTGCCCAGCATACTTTAGTACAAGATTTAATTTTTGCAGTTGCTGGTTCGCATGACGCATTCTGCCATCTAACTGCCAACAAATTAGCGCGTTTAGATAGCCAACGACCATTATTTATTTTCTATACTGAAGATTGTCAAACTGCTTTTATTCATTCACCTTTTGCTCAATTACCACATCAAGCGATTTTATTGCCACAAAACTTACAATTAACTCTTGAACAAAAACGTCATATTTGGCAGCAAATTCAACACTACCTCACAAAACAACATGACACACTTTAATATTCAACCTATTAATGAAGCCGATTTTACACAGCTCTTTGCCATTGAAACCGCAGCCCATAGTGTACCTTGGAGCTTGGGAACACTTCGAAACAACCAAGGCGAAAATTATCTAAACCTAAAAGTGATACAACAGGATCAAATCGTTGGCTTCTGTATTTGCCAGATTGTGCTTGATGAAGCGACTTTGTTTAATATTGCCATTCACCCACAATATCAAGGACAAGGATTGGGTAAAAGCTTATTACAATCACTAATGGGGCAATTAAAAGCAAAAGGGGTCGCTACACTTTGGTTAGAAGTACGCGAATCAAATCAAAAAGCCCAATGTTTATATCAAACACTCGGCTTTAATGAAGTTACACGGCGTAACAATTACTATCCATTGCCTAGTGGAGGACGTGAACACGCTGTGATTATGGCGTGTTATTTATAAACTCGGTTGGCGATAAACTAATTTAATGTCTTCACCAATTTGCGTCATTTCAACCAGCTGCCATAATGGCGCGTCAGCGAGATGATGTAAATTTGGTAAATGACATAATCCTCGTGCTTGGTCGCCCAATAATTTTGGTGCGATATAAATAATGAGTTCATCTACTAATTGGGCTTCAATCAATTTCCCTGCCAATGTCGCTCCCGCCTCTACCCAAACAGAATTGATCTGTTGTTTGCCTAAAAATGTCAATAAATCTGTGAAGAAATAAGGACTCTCTGGTAAAACTTGCTGTTGACAAAATGCAGGATAATCTTGCATCTCTCTTGCTTGAGAACTTACTAACCAAATGGGTGATTCAGTTGTAAATAAACGCCCTGTCGGTAAAACCTGATGATGTGAATCTAAGATAATACGTAACGGTTGACGTAATTTTTCTTCTGGATAGATCGCTTGAATTTGTGGCGCTAATTGCGACCAGCGCACAGTTAATGCAGCATCATCAACCATCACCGTTTTACTGGTTGATAAAATGGCAGATGCCATAGCACGATAATGTTGTACATCTTGTCTCGCCAATTCCCCTGTAATCCACTGGCTTTCCCCATTTGCCATTGCCGTTCTGCCATCAATGCTCATCGCCATTTTGAGTTGTACATAAGGCAAACCCGTTCGCATTCGCTTTAAAAAACCACGATTTAACTGCTCTGCTTCGTGTTCTAACAAACCTACTGCAGTAATAATTCCCGCATCAGACAACATTTTTAAACCACGTCCAGCCACCTGTGGATTGGGATCTTGCATTGCAGCGACAACTCGCACGACGCCTGCTTCAATCAAGCCTTTCGCACAGGGCGGTGTTCGTCCATAGTGTGAACAAGGCTCTAAAGTTACATAGGCAGTTGCCCCTTTTGCATGTTCTCCCGCCTCACGCATTGCCATTACTTCAGCATGAGCCTCACCCGCTTTTGCATGATAACCTTGTCCAACAATTTCCCCATCTTTGACTAACACACACCCCACCGCAGGATTAGGTGTACAGGTAAAACGCCCTCGTTTAGCCAGTTTAATTGCCAACGCCATAAATTGTCGATCTTCCAGCGAAAAGTCAGTTGATCCTGCAGTCATATTAATCGTTGTCCTTCTCTTTTAAATTCTCGATCTCATCACTAAACTGTTTAATATCATCAAAACTAAGATAAACAGAGGCAAAGCGAATATAAGCAACCTTGTCCATTTTCTTTAGTTCACTCATCACTAAATTGCCGACCAATTTACTTGGCACCTCTCGTTCACCCGTTGCTTGTAAGGAATGTTCAATCCGCATTATTGCTTCTTCAATTTGCGCATCACTGACAGGTCGTTTTTCTAACGCATGATAAATACCTGCTCGTAATTTTTCTTCATTAAATGGTTCTCGATTGCCATTATTTTTGATAATACGCGGAATAATTAATTCTGCGGATTCAAATGTGGTAAAACGTTCCTTACATTGTAAACATTCACGACGACGTCTAACCTGATAGCCCTCCGCCACCAAACGACTATCAATTACCTTTGTATCTGGTGCAGTACAAAATGGACAGTGCATTTTGCCTCCTATTTTTTATTTTTATGTTAGGTGATTAATAATGAATTTATTACTCACCTTAGTTAGTTAATCTAGCCAAATATTCCCATTATTGAGCTGTAAATGAAGCAACACTCTGAATAACATGCAAAATACGTTTATCCGAAATTGGGTAGGCTGTCCCTAATTGTTGAGCAAATAAACTTACTCGCAATTCCTCAATCATATACCGTATTTCTAAAATGTCATCGGGAATTGGCTTAGATTTTGGTAATTTATTTAATAGTTGCTGATATTCTTGCTGAACTTTCTCAATTCTCAACATCGCCGCCCTATCCCGATTCACATCTTGTGCAACTTTATCTAACCGTTTATCAATAGCTTGTAAGTAACGATTTACATCTGTTAAACGCTGATAACCCGTTTTTTCCACAAAACCTGGGTAAATCAATGAAGCAATTTGTGCTTTCATATCTGAAAGTGCAAAGGCTAGGTTAAAATCCAAGCGTCCTTTCATGCGCTTATTAATCTCAAAGACTAACGTTAAAATTTGTTCAACTTTTTGGGCAATCTCTACAGTAATTTCATTTAAATTTGCGCGCACAAAATCTCGTAACTGCGCAAATTTTTCCTCTTCCCAAACAAATCCACCAAAATCAACAATTAATTTATCTATTGCACACGCAATACAATCATCAATTAATTGTAAAACCGTACCAAATGGCGTGAAATATAAGCCTAATTTTGCTTTGTTTGGCAATTTTTCGTGCAAATACTTAATCGGTGAGGGTACATTTAATAACAGTAAACGACGTAACCCTTGCTGCATGGCTCGTTGTTGCTCAAACTCGGTTTCAAATAATTTGATCCCCACCGATTCTTTTTCATCTACAATCGCAGGATAAGCTTTAATACTAAAACCTTGTTTCTTTTGTTCATAACATTGTGGTAATTTATCAAAATTCCAAATATGGATACCACTCTGCTCAATGCCATCATCTGCCACTTCTGCAATACTCTGTTGAATCCGATCTTTTAGTGCCACTTTTAAACTATCAAGATCATTACTTTCTGCAATCTTCCGCCCTTTTTCATCAACCACTCTAAAGGTCATTTTTAAATGTGTAGGCACTTGTTCCCAATTCCATTCTTCTGGTTCAACCCAAACACCAGTCATCTTGCGAAATTGTTCGCTCAAGGTTTCAACTAATGATTTTTCAAAAGGTACTGCCCTCCCTAAAAACGCTTCAGCATAATTCGGCGCGGGTACAAAATTCCGCCGTTGTGCCTTTGGTAAAGATTTAATTAAGGCAATCACTAATTCTTTGCGTAATCCAGGAATTTGCCAATCAAAACCATGTAAACCGACTTGATTCAGTAATGGTAGGGGAATATGCACTGTAACCCCATCTGCATCACTGCCAGGCTCAAATTGATAAGTTATTTTCAATTTTAAATTCCCTTGATGCCAGAAGTTCGGGAAATCTAATGCACTAATATTCGTTTCTTCATTTACTAAAAAAGCTTTCTCAAAATTAAGTAATTCAGGTTCTTTTTTCTGCGCTTGTTGCCACCACTTATCAAAATGACGTTGCGAAATGACATCAGGAGGAATACGTTGATCATAAAATTCAAATAATGTCTGTTCACTGACCAAAATATCACGGCGACGAGTTTTATGTTCCAACTCTTCGACTTCTTTAATTAATTTCTGATTGGTAAAGAAGAATTTATGTTTTGTATACCAATCTCCCTCCACCAATGCCGAGCGAATAAAAATTTCTCGACAAGTCATAGGATCAATCGAACCATAATTCACTGTACGATCTTGTACAATCGGCACACCATATAACGTTACTTTTTCACTCGCTAATACAGCCCCTTGTTTTTTCGACCAGCGAGGTTCATGGTAGCTACGTTTGACTAAATGTTGTGCTAATGGCTCAATCCATTCTGCCTCAATACTCGCCACCATTCTGCCCCACAGTTTACTGGTTTCTACCAATTCTGCTGCCATACACCATTTCGGTTGTTTTTTGAATAATGCAGAAGCAGGGAAGATAGCAAAATGCGCATTTCTTGCCCCTAAATATTGCTGTTTTTCAGCCTCTTTCGTTCCAATATGAGAAAGCAATCCTGTTAATAATGCAGTATGAATTGCCACATATTCCGCTGGCTCGGTATTAATCGCCAAGCCCATTTCTCGCACAGTTAAACGTAATTGATGGTAAATATCTTGCCACTCACGAATACGCAAATAGTTGAGATAATCTTTTTGGCATAAACGGCGAAACTGATTGCGAGAAAGTGCTTTCTGTTGCGTTTGTACATACTGCCATAAATTCACAAAGGCTAAAAAATCAGAATTTTTATCTGCAAAACGGCGATGTCTCTCATCAGAGGCTTGCTGTTTTTCTTGTGGTCGCTCGCGCGGATCTTGAATTGATAACGCAGACACAATCACCATAACTTCACGCAAGCTACCCATTTTGGCAGCACTCAACACCATTTTGCCTAAACGGGGATCAATCGGTAAATTCGCTAACTGCCGCCCACTCTCGGTTAATACCCGTTTTTTTCCCGTCCGAGTATCAATCCATTTTAATGCCTGTAACTCTTCTAACAGCCGTAACCCGTCTTGGATTTGGCGACGGTCTGGCGCATCTACAAAAGGAAAGGCTTCAATATCGTCCAGTCCTAATGCGGTCATCTGTAAGATCACCGAAGCCAAATTAGTACGCAGAATTTCTGGATCAGTAAATTCAGGACGATTATTAAAATCCTCTTCTGAATACAACCGAATACAGATCCCTTCGCTTACCCGCCCACAGCGTCCTTTCCGTTGATTAGCGGAGGCTTGCGAAATAGGTTCAATCGGTAAACGTTGTACTTTCGTCCGATAACTATAGCGTGAAATTCTTGCCGTCCCAGGATCAATGACATATTTAATCCCAGGTACAGTTAACGATGTTTCGGCAACATTAGTAGCTAAAATAATGCGGTTTAAGCCACTTGGGTGAAAAATACGATTTTGTTCTTGGGCGGATAAACGCGCGTATAATGGTAAAATTTCGGTATGACGTAACGCTCGTTTTTCGAGAGCTTCCGCAGTATCACGAATTTCTCGCTCTCCATTCATAAAAATGAGAATATCGCCTCGCCCCTCTGCTTGTAATTCATCTACTGCATCAAAAATTGCTTGCAACTGATCTTGATCTTCACTTTCAGCAACTGGTCGATAGCGTACTTCGACTGGATAAGTACGTCCTGATACTTCAATAATCGGTGCATGATCAAAATGGTTAGCAAAACGTTCGACATCAATCGTTGCTGAGGTAATAATGACTTTTAGATCTGGACGGCGTGGCAATAACTGTTTTAGATACCCTAAAATAAAATCATTATTTAAACTACGCTCGTGTGCCTCATCAATAATTAATACATCATATTGATTTAAGTAACGATCTGATTGGATCTCTGCTAACAAAATCCCATCTGTCATTAATTTTACTTGGGTCGCTTCACTGATTTGATCGTTAAACCGCACCTTGTAACCAACCAGATCACCTAATTCTGTTTGTAGTTCTTCAGCAATCCGCGTCGCAACAGAACGAGCTGCAATACGGCGAGGCTGCGTATGACCAATAAAACCTTTTTTACCTAGCCCCAACGCTAAACACATTTTTGGTAACTGCGTCGTTTTGCCTGACCCAGTTTCCCCTGCTATCACCACCACTTGATGATTGGCAATCGCGGTTAAAATTTCATCTCGCCGTTGGCTAACAGGTAACTCTTCAGGATAGGTGATAGTAATTGGTCGTTGTTGGCGCTGTTGATATTTCTGTTTAGCCAACGCTACTGCTTCACTTAATGTTTGCTGTAACGTCTCCTTCGCTTGATATGGCGCACGACTAATTCGTGCTTTCAGCGCATACTTATCCACTAGCATGACGTGATCTAATTGCGATAAGAGTTCACGTTGCCAATCATTTAATACATTAGATTTATTGCTTCTCGCTGAATGGATAGGTTTCTTTTTCGTTTGCATGTGTTGTTGAGTCATCATTTTTTTATCAAATACGCATTATTGCCGCGTATTATACTGGCGTGGTGAGTGGCGACAAGTGTGTTATATTTTTAGCTGCAGATCCATTGATTAATATTGATTTTCTACATACAAATCCTAAAAAATAACTCATAATCCTAAAGCATATTTTAACGCTTGACGTTTTACTACCCCCGCTCGATCTGCTGCAATTAAACCAATATTACGAACAATTTTTGCTGGCAATAATGGGGAACGGAAAGCCTTATAAAAGAAATCCATTGTCGATTGCATTAATAAATTATCGTAATAACGTTGGCGTTGATATTTCGCTAAAAAGTGATCTTCATTGAGTTGTTGATCTTGTTTTAAAGCAGACGCTATATTCTCTAATAAGCATTTCACATCTTTAAAACCCAAATTAACACCCTGTCCCGCTAACGGGTGAATCGTGTGAGCAGCATCGCCAATCAAAATAACGCCATTTTTATAATATTGCTGAGCATGACGGCGAGTTAAGGCAAAACCGCCACATTTTCGTGCCGTAATTTGTCCAACGCATTTCGGAAATTCCATCATAATGGCTTGAGTTAATTTATCCATCGATAACTGTTTTAATTGTGCAATCTTTGCTGGCGTATCATACCAAACTAAACAGGCTTGTTTCCCCTGTAATGGTAATAATGCTCTTGGCCCTGTTGGATAAAATTGTTGCCATGTCATCTGCTGTTGTGCTGCTTCAGTATCGACTAATATCAATAAACAATCTTGCTGATAACGCCAACCTGTCACACCAATGCCAGCAAATTCACGCCATTGTGAATTTGCTCCGTCTGCTGCAATCACTCGAGGGCTACTAATCACTTCACCACTACTTAACGTTAATTGCCATTGCTGCTCTATTCGCTCTGCCTGTGTAATTCGTACTTCTGCACAAGCATTAATCGTTGAAAAGGCAGAAAAACAGTGCCATAACCCTTCCTGAATAAGCTGATTTTCTACCATATAACCCAATTCGCTTAAGCCTAACTCTTCGGCAGAAAACGTGGTCGCAAAGCCCTCAATTTCCCAAGTACTTAGTTGACGATAAGGGCAAACACGTCGTGCAGCAATATAATCCCAAGCACCTAACGATTGTAATAATTTCACTGAACCTGAGCTAATTGCCGAAATCCGTAAATCATAATCTTGTTCTGCTGAAAAAACAGATAATGGTGCTTGCTCTACGACAAAAATTTTTAGCCCTAATTGTGCCAGACCAACCGCACAGGCAGCCCCCACCATACCACCACCTACAATAATAAAATCATAATGTTTAGACTGCTCGTTCATCTTGTTACCCTATTTTTTGTAATGACATTATTCTACTCCAAAACATCCATAGCCCCTAAAACTTACTGAAAATAAATCCTGAATATACCTCAATGAAGTGCTAGAGATTATTGTGATAAATCGGTAGAATAGCGTCTGATTTTCAGAACGGTGCTATCTTCAATAGCATAAATTTCATTATTTCAATCAGTTAACTTTCAATAACCGCAATGACACAAAAATTACATATTAAAACTTGGGGTTGCCAAATGAATGAATACGATTCGGCAAAAATGGCAGACCTATTAAATAGTACACATGGTTTAGAACTTACCGAAAATGCTGAAGAAGCAGATATTCTATTACTCAATACTTGCTCCATTCGAGAAAAAGCACAAGAAAAAGTATTCCATCAATTAGGTCGTTGGAAAGATTTAAAAAAACAAAATCCTGATTTAATTATTGGTGTTGGTGGTTGTGTTGCTTCACAAGAAGGCGAACACATTCGTGAACGTGCACCTTATGTTGATATTATTTTTGGACCACAAACCTTACATCGCTTACCAGAAATGGTAAATCAAATTCGTGGAGGGAAAAGTTCTGTGGTTGATATTAGCTTCCCTGAAATTGAAAAATTTGACCGCTTACCAGAACCAAAAGCAGAAGGCCCAACCGCATTTGTTTCAATTATGGAAGGATGCAATAAATATTGTTCATTCTGTGTTGTCCCTTATACACGTGGCGAAGAAGTAAGTCGTCCAGTAGATGATGTTTTATTTGAAATTGCCCAACTTGCAGAACAGGGCGTGCGTGAAGTTAATCTGCTTGGACAAAATGTCAATGCGTATCGTGGTCCAACACATGACGGCGGTATTTGTTCGTTTGCAGAATTATTACGTCTTGTTGCAGCGATTGACGGTATTGATCGTTTACGTTTTACCACTTCACACCCAATCGAGTTTACTGACGATATTATTGATGTTTATCGTGATACACCCGAATTAGTTAGCTTCTTGCATCTACCTGTGCAAAGTGGTTCAGATCGTGTATTAACAATGATGAAACGTAACCATACCGCATTAGAATATAAAGCCATTATCCGTAAATTGCGTGAAGCTCGTCCAGATATTCAAATTAGCTCTGATTTTATTGTTGGTTTCCCTGGAGAAACAGCCCAAGATTTTGAGCAAACAATGAATCTCATTGCACAAGTCAACTTTGAT
This sequence comes from Gallibacterium trehalosifermentans, assembly GCF_042433055.1. NCBI lineage: Bacteria > Pseudomonadati > Pseudomonadota > Gammaproteobacteria > Pasteurellales > Pasteurellaceae > Gallibacterium > Gallibacterium trehalosifermentans. The sequence goes on along the minus strand of NZ_JBHLWB010000009.1, from coordinate 218,034 downwards.
ATGAGCTTTAGCTTTATTTATTCTCCTCGACCTGGTACACCAGCAGCAGATATGCCAGATGATGTCAGTGAAGAAGAGAAAAAACAACGTCTATACCTACTACAAGAACGTATCAATCAACAGGCTGCACAATTTAGTCGCCGTATGTTAGGGACTGAACAACGTATTCTAGTAGAAGGACCATCGAAAAAAGACATTATGGAATTAACGGGACGCACTGAAAACAATCGAATTGTGAATTTCGTTGGTTCTCCAGACATGATTGGTAAGTTTGTTGATGTTAAAATTACTGATGTTTATACCAACTCTTTACGAGGTGAAGTCGTACGCACTGAAGATGAAATGAGCTTGCGTATTCAACAATCGCCACAAGCTGTTATGCACCGTACACGTAAAGAAGATGAACTTGGCGTTGGACATTACCAAGTAAACTAATCACAAATTTCTCTACTTAACTAAGTAGAGAAATTATTTGCTGAAAAAAAGTACAACTTCCCAGTACAACAGGGAAAGAACATTTTCACAAGATTGTGTTTTTGTGCTATTTTTAGCTTTCTCTTTTTGTGCTATGCAAAGTTAAAGTACAAAGTGAGTTATTTTTTACTTAATTAGTTATTTATAAGGAAAACAACATGGGTCTTATCTCTACAGCATATGCTGCTGATGCTGCAGCTGCTCAAGGCGGTGGTATGCAAATGATCTTCTTATTGGTCATTTTCGGTTTAATTTTCTATTTTATGATTTTCCGTCCTCAATCTAAACGCAATAAAGAACATCGTAAATTAATGGATTCTTTAGCGAAAGGTGAAGAGGTTTTATTAAGTAGTGGGCTATTAGGTAAAATTACCAAAATCCCTACTGACAATGAAAACCAATATATTGTTGTTGCATTAAATGCAACTACTGAAGTCACTATTAAAAGAGATTTCATTGCAGCTGTTTTACCAAAAGGCTCTATTAAAACATTTTAATTTTTCATTTTCATAAAGGCATTTAATTGTGTTAAATCGTTACCCTTTATGGAAGAATCTGATGGTGATCTTTGTGGTCGCCATCGGCATTTTATATGCCCTTCCAAATCTTTATGGTGAAGATCCTGCTGTCCAAATTTCTGGCACTCGCGGACAAGTCGCCACTGAACAAACATTAACTGACGTTCGTCAAGTTCTCGAACAAAATAAACTTCCGATTAAATCTATTGCATTAGAGAATGGATCTATTCTGGCGAAATTTAGCAGTACAGACGAACAATTACTCGCAAAAGATAAAATTCTAGAAAAACTAGGCAATAATTACTCTGTTGCACTAAATCTTGCGCCAGCAACACCAAATTGGCTCACTAATATTGGGGCTAGTCCATTGAAGCTAGGGCTCGATTTGCGTGGTGGAGTGCGTTTCTTAATGGAAGTAGATCTCAAGTCAGTTTTAGCGAAACAACAAGAACAACTACAAGACAATCTTCGCACCGAGTTACGTAAAGAAAAATTTGTCTATAAAGCATTACAATCAGGTGATAATTATTCCACTGTAATCACATTAGCCGATCAAATCTCACCTGAAAATGTCGTTCGTGTTTTAAAACGTAAACATCCAAATTGGGATGTTATCAGTAATGGTCAAAACGTTACTTTAACCCTTTCTGAAACTGAACTTACTCGTTTGAAAACCAGTGCGGTAGAACAAAACATCACTATTTTGCGTAAACGGGTAAATGAATTAGGGGTAGCAGAACCTGTCGTTCAACAACAAGGTGCAGAACGTATTGTCGTTGAATTACCAGGTGTGCAAGACACTGCACGAGCTAAAGAAATTTTAGGTGCAACTGCAACTTTAGAATTCCGTATGGTAAACCAAACTGCAAACGTTGCTGCAGCAGAGAATGGTATGGTGCCATCTGACTCTGAATTACAACATGACCGCAATGGTAGACCTGTTGTGGTTTATCGTAAAACTATTTTAGGGGGTGAACATATTACGGATGCAAATTCTGGTAATGATGAATACGGTCGCCCACAAGTAAACATCTCATTGGATAGCGAAGGCGGAAATATTATGTCTGAAGCGACTAAAACCGCAATTGGTAAACCAATGGCAACTGTTTATAGTGAATACAAAGATAGCGGTCAAAAAGATGCTAACGGTAAAGCAATCTTAATCAAACACGAAGAAGTTATTAACGTTGCTACAATCCAATCTCGCCTTGGTAATACATTCCGTATTACAGGTATTGATTCACCAGCAGAAGCTCAAAACCTCTCTGTATTATTACGTTCTGGTGCTCTCATTGCTCCAATTCAAATCGTAGAAGAACGCACTATCGGTCCATCATTAGGAACACAAAACATTGAACAAGGATTAAAAGCGAGCTTCTGGGGATTAGCCATTGTTGTATTATTTATGGTGCTTTACTATCGTAAATTTGGCTTGATCGCAAATATCGCCTTAATTGCCAATATTATTATTCTTGTTGGTGTAATGTCGTTAATTCCAGGTGCAACCTTATCAATGCCAGGTATTGCTGGGATTGTGTTATCCGTAGGGATGTCGGTCGATGCTAATGTCCTGATCTTTGAACGGATAAAAGAAGAGTTACGCAATGGTCGCTCAATTCAACAGGCAATTAACGAAGGATATAATGGTGCATTTTCAAGTATCTTCGATGCAAACTTAACTACTATTCTAACTGCTATCATTCTTTATGCAGCAGGAACAGGTCCCGTAAAAGGTTTCGCAATTACGTTGTCTCTTGGTGTTGCCATTTCAATGTTTACTGCAATTACTGGTACTCGTGCTATCGTGAACTTCCTCTATGGTGGTAAACGACTCAGTAAGTTATCGATTTAGGGATGGAATCAATTAGCATGAAAAATTCAACAAATGTAGATAATCAAACTGAATGTCTTAATGATATCAAGTTCCCATACAAGCTATTCCACTTTATGCGTTATCGTGTAGTGGCATATAGCTTCTCTATTTTAGTCATAGCAATTTCATTATTCTTCATTATTACAAAAGGCTTTAACTGGGGGCTAGACTTTACTGGCGGTACTGTTATTGATACCACGTTCTCACAACCAGCAGATTTACCAAAAGTACGTGAAGTTCTAACTGAAAATGGATTACACAGTGCAGTTGTACAAGCCTCTGGTGGTGTGCGTGATGTTATGGTTCGTGTACCAGCATCTTTTAATGATCCAAATTTAGGTACACATATTAAATCTATTCTAAGTGGTATTGATAAAGACGTTAATATTCGCAGTATTGAATTCGTCGGACCAAATGTTGGTGAAGAACTTACTGTTTCTGCGATTTATGCCACTTTAATTACCTTAGCAATGCTATTAATTTATGTAGGATTCCGTTTTGAATGGCGTCTTGCATTAGGGGCAATTCTCTCCTTAGCACATGACGTTATTGTAACAGTCGGCGTGTTCTCTGCATTACAAGTAGAAATTGACCTAACTTTCGTTGCTGCTATTTTATCGATAATTGGTTATTCATTGAACGATAGTATTGTAGTATTCGATCGTGTACGGGAAAACTTCCGTAAGATTCGCCGAGCTTCAACAGTAGAAATTATCAATATTTCGTTAAGTCAAACCTTATCAAGAACCTTGATGACATCAATTACTACATTGATTGTAGTCATTGCTTTATTGCTATTTGGTGGACCAACAATCCACAGTTTCTCATTAGCACTATTAATCGGGATTGGTTTTGGTACTTATTCATCGATCTATATCGCGATTGCATTAGCATTGAATTTTGGTTTAAAACGTGAACATATGTTGCCACCAAAAGTCGATAAAGAAGGTGCAGATCAAGAAGCATTATTACCATAACAACATCAGCCGTACAAAGTACGGCTGATGTCTTTTAATCTGAAATCTACTATAATAAAAAATACGTTATCCACCTCAAAAGGATTAAAAACATGCGTCAAAAAAAAATGGCTAAATCACTTGATGCCATCGATATCAAAATTCTTAATGAACTCCAGCACAACGGAAAAATTTCTAATATCGAATTATCAAAACGCGTTGGTTTATCACCTACTCCTTGTTTAGAACGTGTCAAACGTTTAGAAAAACAAGGTGTAATTATGGGGTATCGCGCATTGCTCAATCCTGAATTACTCGATTCACCACTATTAGTCATTGTTGAAATTACGCTAGTACGCGGCAAGCCTGATGTCTTTGAAGAATTTAATCGTGCTGTGCAAGATCTAGATGAAATCCAAGAGTGTCATCTTGTTTCTGGTGATTTTGATTATTTATTAAAAACGCGTGTAGCCGATATGGCAGCCTATCGTAAATTACTGGGTACAACATTATTGCGTTTACCAGGGGTAAATGACACTCGCACTTATGTAGTGATGGAAGAAGTTAAACAAACAAATTTCTTATTACTCAAGTAAGCTTATTTATCAAATTAAGTTCAGTAAGTTCCTAAATAAAGAATTACACTGAACTTAATTACTGTCATCATTCATTAAAATCAACAAAATTTTTGCCAAATACCCACTCCCTCGTCAAGATATTATCTTATAAATTTTCATATATTATAACTATTAAAAGAATAGATTATCATTCATCTTATGATAGGTAATAATAATAAAAAATAAAATTATTAATAGTTTTTACCAATATAACCCCTAACTTACTTCATAAGGAAACAATTATGTTAAAATGTCCATTTGATCATCAATCAACCACATTAACCACAGCAGCAGGCTCACCTGTTGTTGATAACGATAATACAATGAGTGCAGGGGCGAAAGGGCCATTGCTTTTACAAGATGTATGGTTTCAAGAAAAATTAGCCCACTTTGCGCGTGAGCGTATTCCTGAGCGTGTAGTGCACGCAAAAGGTTCGGCTGCATTTGGCACGTTCACCGTGACCCACGATATTTCTAAATATTCTAAAGCGGCATTATTTTCCGAAGTCGGTAAAAAAACAGACGTATTATTGCGTTTCTCAACTGTAGCAGGGGAGCGTGGTGCGGCGGATGCTGAGCGTGATGTGCGTGGTTTTTCTTTAAAATTCTACACAGAACAAGGCAACTGGGATTTAGTCGGCAATAACACGCCCGTGTTCTTTATCCGTGATCCGTTGAAATTCCCTGATTTTATCCATACACAAAAACGTGATCCGAAAACGAACTTGCGTAATGCAGATGCAGCGTGGGATTTCTGGTCTAAACACCCAGAGTCACTACACCAAATTATGATCTTATTCAGTGATCGTGGTATTCCAACAGATTATCGTCACTTAAATGGTTACGGTAGCCACACTTACAGCTTTATCAATGCAAACAATGAGCGTTTTTGGGTGAAATTCCACTTCAAAACACAACAAGGTCACCGTTACTACACCAACGAAGAAGCAGCAAAAGTGGTGGGTGAAAACCGCGAGTCAGCACAAGAAGATCTCTTCTTTGCGATTGAACGTGGCGAATTTCCACGTTGGGACGTGAAAGTGCAAGTGATGCCAGAAGCAGATGCGTTAAAACATAACTATGCCTTTGACTTAACCAAAGTATGGCCACATAAGGATTACCCATTAATCGATTTAGGCGTGTTAGAGTTAAACCGCAACCCAGAAAACTATTTTGCAGAAGTAGAGCAAGCCGCATTTGCACCGTCTAACATCGTACCAGGCATTGGTTTCTCACCAGATCGTATGTTACAAGGTCGCTTGTTCTCATACCAAGATGCACAGCGTTATCGCTTAGGGGTAAACCATCACCAAATCCCAGTGAACGCACCAAAATGCCCATATCACACCACACACCGTGACGGAGCAATGCGTGTCGATCACAACGGGGGTGCACACCCTAACTATGCACCAAACCGCTTCGCAACTTATGTACCAACTCACGACCAAGCACCAGCCTTAACGCTAGAGCGTGAAGCGGCACACTTTAACTTCAGAGAATATGATGAAGATTACTACAGCCAACCCGCGGCGTTATATAATCTATTTGATGAAGGACAAAAAGCACGCACAGCGGCTAACTTCGCAGCCTCATTAGCAGGCGTGACAGATAAAGCGATTGTTGAAGCACAACTTGCTCATTTTGAGAAAGTCAGCCCACAATTAGCCAATGATATTCGTGCTAATTTAACAAAATAGCAATTTCAAACTTGCTGTTATAATTACCGCACTTTTTAAGAAGAAGTGCGGTAGTTAAATGTATCTAAAAAACTTATACTACCTATCTAATGATTAACAAATTATATTCACACAAAAACATTATCTATCATTCTATCTATACTAAATAATTTAATATTATAGTTAGAAATCATCTAACTCTTAATTTGTCTAACCCAATTTGAGTTGTTATCATAGCAACCTAAATTGGTGCTAAAAACTAGATAAAAAATATATCAAAAACAATGATGAATAAAATTAAAAATATCAAACTCAATAACCTCAATTTATCCCAGTTCAAGCAAGTTGAAATCAAAAGAGAATACCTTAGTTCAAATCTTTATCTCTTTAATCTAGGGCTATTTTTAATTGCTTGTTTTGGCTTATATTTATTAGTTGCTTGGACATCATATTATCCTGAGGATAATGCTTGGACGATAGCAAGTAACCAAACTGTTATTGTTAATAAAGCTGGTGTTGTAGGCGCTTGGTTAATTGATATTATATTTGCCTTATTTGGGTCTGTTGGGAATTTAATTCCATTTTTTGTCTTTTTAATCCCACTTTACCTGCTACGCTATCACCCTATTACTGAATTTAAAGGTGGAATTTTCTTCTTGCGTACCTTTGGCTTTTTCTTATTTTTGATTAGCTTAGCTACACTTGCTGCACTCTATTTACCTAATAGTCCCTATCATCTTTCTGGTGGTGTAATTGGAGCTGCTATTTCTCATTTTGTTATACCTTATGTTGGTACATGGATTTTATCACTAATCACTCTTACCACATTAATTATCGGCTTTATCCTTTCTATAGGTCATTCCTTTATTAAAAACTTCTCTCGTTTTTATCATTGGCTTATGGCTAATGATGAAAACACATCAGATGAAAATAAATCAATAGAAGAACCAACCATAGAAACTGCAAAACCCCTCGATAATTATGAACAAATTGAATTACCATTACCAAGACAATCTGATAGAGTTACTGAAGTTACCTCTAATAACACTGCTGTAACAACTATACAACAAGATCAATTTGTTAACCCTACGATTTTTGGTTTAACAACATCACCAGAAAGCTCTTCATACCATGAGAATAGTTCTACCATTGAATCAACCGAAACGATAACGCAGCCAGTTACAACGACAACAGCATTTTCTCAGTCCCCTTTTCAACCTCAAGAAGACAATTTAAATAAGGTTGAATTTCCTGTTTTTGATACAAATGAGATTACCGATTTACCTAAAGTCTCTTTATCTACAACGTTACAAAATTCATCAGCTAAAGAGAACATTGCTACTTTTCAAGCACATGAACAATGGCGGCAACCAGACAGTACAACTGAAACAGCAATGCCTACTGTTAATTTAACAACAACTAATACAAATAATGACGAAGTAGTTGATGACAATCAAGATGACCGTTTAAGACAAGAATTCTTGGCAATACAGCAAGAAAAGCAAGCTGAAATAGTTAGTCGAGCAAAAGCATTAAATCAAGAAGGCACGCTTCATCATCTCTTATCCACCGAATCAGCAGATGAAAATGAAGAATTACCTGAAACAATGGTAACTTCCCCTAACTATAAACCCTATGCTAATACATTGGTCCACCCATTGTTGCAACCTGATCCCATTTCAACCGTGAAACCAACAACACCATTACCAAGCCTTGATTTATTAAATGAAGGAAAAGCAATGACGACAAATATTACTGAAGCAGAAATTCAAGAAACTTCACGTCGCATTGAACACCAATTACGTAATTTTGGGGTACAAGCAACTGTGCGTAATGTAACGATTGGTCCAGTGGTAACACGTTACGAAATTGAATTACAACCAGGTACAAAAGCCGCTAAAGTAACCAGTATTGATACTGATTTAGCGCGTGCATTAATGTTCCGTTCTATTCGTATTGCTGAAGTTATTCCAGGCAAACCTTACATTGGTATCGAAACACCAAATGATCGACGCCATAGTGTATTATTAAGGGAAGTGTTGAGTAGCAATGAGTTCCATCAAGCGAAATCACCACTTTCCATGGCATTAGGAAAAGATATTAGCGGAAAAACAGTTGTTGTTGATTTAGCTAAAATGCCACATCTATTAGTCGCAGGATCAACTGGTTCTGGGAAATCAGTTGGGGTCAATGCGATGATTTTAAGTCTGTTATTTAAAGTCAAACCTGATGAAGTAAAATTCATTATGATTGATCCAAAACAGGTAGAACTTTCTATGTATAACGATATTCCGCACTTGCTAACAAATGTCGTAACTGATATGAATAAAGCAGCAAACGCATTACGCTGGTGTGTCGATGAAATGGAACGTCGTTATCAACTACTCACCGCATTACACGTTCGTAATATTGAAGGGTTTAATAGCAAAATTGACCAAGCTAGCGAAATGAATCTCCCTATTCCAAACCCAATTTGGCGACCTGGCGATACCATGGATTCCATGCCACCAGCATTAGAAAAATTGCCTTACATTGTTGTGATAGTCGATGAATTTGCTGATTTAATGATGATTGTTGGCAAACAAGTAGAAGAGTTAATTGCACGTTTAGCACAGAAAGCTCGAGCAATCGGTATTCATTTAATTCTCGCCACCCAGCGCCCATCGGTAGATGTAATTACTGGATTAATTAAAGCGAATATTCCAAGCCGTATTGCTTTTACTGTCGCAAGTAAAATTGATTCTCGCACTATTTTAGACCAATCTGGCGCAGAAGCCCTACTTGGTAAAGGAGATATGCTCTATTCTGGTCAAGGTGATCTTATTCGAGTACACGGTGCTTATATGACTGATGATGAAGTCGTCCGAGTCGCGAGCGATTGGCGAGCAAGGGGCAAACCGAACTATTTAGCAGAAATTGTTGAAAATAGCGAAGAGAATGATGATTCAAATAATAGCGATAGCAACAGTGGTGATCTTGATGAAAAATTTGATGAAGCAGTAGAGGTTGTATTAAGCAGTGGCAATACTTCTGCCTCATTCTTACAACGTCGTTTAGGCTTAGGCTTTCCACGGGCAGCACGTATCTTAGATCAAATGGAACAACAAGGTATTCTTTCATCGCCAACTAATGGTAAACGTGAGATCCTTGCGCCAAGAAATAGTTATTAAAAGGAGAAGTTATGCAAAAATTATTCGGTTTATTAAGCGTTGCAACATTGCTCTTTACCAATCACGCATTAGCAGATGCTAAATCTGAATTACAGCAACGTTTAAATCATATCAGTTCTCTTAGTAGCAGCTTCCAACAACGAGTTTCTGATGCAGATGGAAAAGTCATACAGCAGGGCGAAGGCACATTACAAATTAAACACCCTAATTTATTTAAAATGACCATTACTTCACCGCAAGAAAGTGAAATGATCGCAGACGGTAAAACCCTATGGTTTTATGATCCATTTGTCGAACAAGCTACTGCAAATTGGGTAAATGACGCAGTCAACAACACACCATTTGTTCTATTAACCAGTAATGATCAACGCCATTGGGCAAATTATCAAGTAGAGCAAAAAGATGATGTTTTTACTTTAACCCCTCGTAATAATAAAAGCCATATCAAACAATTTACGATTAAAATTAATGCCGATGGGCTATTGAATAGCTTTAGTACGATTGAAAAAGATGGACAAGCTAATCTCTATATTTTACGCAATATCAATACCGCTGAATTACCTAATTCGTTGTTTAAATTTACGTTACCAAAAGGTGCTGAATTAGATGATCAACGTAAAAGTAGTAACTAATAAATGAATAACTTAGATCTTAACTTTGCCAATGATGATTTTCGCCCATTGGCTGCTCGAATGCGTCCTACAACACTAGACAATTATTTTGGGCAGACGCATCTATTAGATAAAGGTAAGCCACTACGCAAAGCAATTGAAGCAGGTCATGCTCACTCCATGATTTTATGGGGACCACCTGGAACAGGTAAAACAACATTAGCAGAAATTATTGCTTGTCGGTTAAATGCAAAAGTGGAATACCTTTCTGCAGTAACCAGTGGGGTAAAAGATATTCGTGAAGCGATTGATCGAGCTAAACAAAATCAATTCGCTGGGCAACAAACCTTACTGTTTGTCGATGAAGTACACCGTTTCAATAAATCACAACAAGATGCGTTTTTGCCTTATATTGAAGATGGTACCATTATTTTTATTGGAGCAACGACTGAAAACCCCTCATTTGAGCTCAATCCTGCATTGTTATCTCGTGCAAGAGTGTATCTATTAAAATCCTTAGCTATTACAGATATTGTAGATATTCTACAACGTGCTATTGCTGATCCCAAAAATGGTTACGGTAATTTAGCACTACAACTCGAAGATGGATTATTACATACGTTGGCAGAATATGTGAATGGCGATGCCCGCCTAGCCTTAAACTGTTTAGAATTGATGGTTGATATGGCAGATGATACGCCACAAGGTAAACAGCTTACTCAACAATTAATGGTCGATATCCTTGGTGAGCGGCAAGCACGTTTTGATAAGCAAGGCGATCGGTATTATGACTTGATTTCTGCCGTTCATAAATCTATTCGAGGTTCGGCGCCAGATGCTGCATTATATTGGTATGCTCGGATTATTACCGCTGGTGGCGATCCTTTATATGTCGCTCGCCGTCTATTAGCGATTGCTTCAGAAGATATTGGTAACGCCGATCCTCGCGCGATGGATATCGCTCTGAATGCTTGGGATTGTTACACTCGCGTGGGAGCTGCTGAGGGTGAAAGAGCTATCGCACAAGCGATTGTTTATCTTGCCGCTGCACCAAAAAGTAACGCAGTTTATCTTGCATTTCATCAAGCTAAAAAACTTGCCACTGAATATCCTGATTTTGATGTGCCTATTCATTTACGCAATGCGCCAACCCAATTAATGAAAAACTTAGGTGTTGGAAAAAATTATCGCTATGCTCATAATGAACCAAATGCCTATGCAGCGGGTGAAAATTATTTTCCTGAACCATTAAAAGGTACCAAACTTTATTTCCCTAATGAACGTGGTATGGAAATCAAAATTAAGCAAAAATTGGATTGGTTAGCTCAGTTAGATCAAGATGCAAGCAAATAATCAATGAAAGTATCTGAAATCAAAAATAGTATCAATAAAAAACGCACCTAATGGTGCGTTTCAATTTATGGTTATAAGAGATTTAATGGTATTAAATGAGTACTTGATTAGGCGCCAAATATCCTTGTGTTGCTTGTTCTTTTTCATCTAATGAAACAAGTTCCCATGCCTCTTGGTCTGCTAATACGGCACGGATTAATTTATTATTAAGATCATGACCTGATTTATATGCAGTAAACTCACCAATAATATTGTGTCCAGCCATATAAAGATCACCAATCGCATCGAGTAATTTATGACGTACTAATTCATCTTTAAAACGCAACCCTTCTTCATTCAAAATACGATAGTCATCTAATACAATAGCATTATCTAAACTACCGCCTAGCGCAAGTCCGTGAGATTGTAAATATTCAATATCACGCATAAAGCCAAACGTTCTTGCTCGACTAATTTGTTGAATGAATGCTTTTGTTGAAAATTCTAATTGATAATGGGCGACATCATTACTAATTGCTGGGTGTTTAAAATTAATAGTGAAATCCAATTTAAAACCATTATATGGCTTAAATTCCGCCCATTTATCGCCATCTTCAACACGTATATTCTTCTTAATGCGAAGAAATTTCTTCGCAGCGTCTTGTTCCTCAATTCCAGCATCTAACAGTAAATAAACAAATGGGCTTGCACTACCGTCCATAATTGGAATTTCTGGCGCATCAACTTCAATGATGATGTTATCAATTCCTAATCCAGCTAAAGCAGAATTAAGATGTTCAACAGTAGAAATACGCACACCATCATCATTGATCATACAAGTACAAAGTGTTGTATCTCGGATCAGATGTGGATCCGCCACAAAAGAAACCACTTCTGGTAAATCAGTACGACAATAAATAATACCAGTATTTACAGGCGCTGGGCGTAACGTAAGCGTAACTTTCTTACCACTATGAAGCCCGATTCCTGTAACTTTTACACTTTGTTTTAATGTTCTTTGTCTCATCATAATGACTCCAGTTACCAATGATTAATTATCATTGAAACTTTTCATTGCTTATTTTTAATTCGCGTTTTTACGCAAGAAAGTTGGTATATCAAATAATTTTGACTCATCTACTGCAGTTTTCTTCACTGCATTACCATTACTTGCGCCACCCACTGAATTCTCAATCGTTCTACTGAATTGATCAATATGTGCAGTTTCGCTTAATGGCGGTAATTGATAACCAATATTTTTAGCCTCATTTTGCGGGTTATTTGCCACAATCTCAAGGCGTGGTTCACCTGTTACATTACGATTACCAATCCCTGTTGCAACAATCGTTACTCGCAATTCATTTTCAGGCAAATCTGGATTCACGCTGGTACCAATAACTACAGTGGCATCTTCTGCAGCAAAAGCATGAATAGTTTCACCTACTGCTTCAAATTCCCCCATTGCAAAATTGAAACCGCTCGTCGTAATATTTACTAATACGCCTTTTGCACCAGAAATATCAATATCTTCTAATAATGGGCTAGCAATCGCCTCCTGTGCAGCTTTTTCAGCACGTCCATCACCCACTTCACCTGATGCAATTCCCGTTCCCATCATAGCGTATCCCATTTCTGACATTACCGTTCTTACGTCTGCAAAGTCAACGTTAATTAAGCCTGGGGAAGTGATGATATCTGAAATACCACGTACTGCATTACGTAAAACATCATTCGCCGCACCTAATGCCTCAAGGAATGAGATATTTTTACCTAATACTTTTAATAATTTATCATTTGGAATTGTAATCAGAGAATCCACATACTTAGCCAGCTCTTGGATACCTGATTCGGCAAACTGCATTCGTTTTTTCCCTTCAAACTTGAACGGTTTTGTTACCACTGCAACAGTCAAAATACCCAACTCTTTTGCTACTTGAGCAATTATTGGCGCTGCACCTGTTCCTGTACCACCGCCCATTCCTGCCGCGATAAATACCATATCCGCCCCTTCTAACATATTACGTAAGGCTTCACGATCTTCCTCTGCTGCTTGGCGTCCAATATCTGGTTTCGCACCAGCTCCAAGACCTTTGGTAATTTCAGCGCCAATTTGAATTGTTTGTGGCGCTAGACTTTTACGAAGTGCTTGTGCATCAGTATTTACTGAAAAGAATTCAACACCATTGAATTCATCTTGCACCATGTGGTTTAATGCGTTACCGCCACCACCACCAACGCCGATGACTTTAATAACAGCATCTTGAACTATTTCGTCAATAGGTTCAAATAACATATTTGCTCTCTCTTATATAACCATTTAAAAACATTATGACATTCTGTTTATTGTATGCCAAAAATAAAGAATCTCAAAACTCAGACTTCACTTTATTAAAAAATTTTTTAACAAAACTGCCTATTTTGTTTGTTTTTAATGATTCTCCACTTATTCCTTTAATTTGTGGCTGTATTCCTGATGACTGATAATAAGTATATTGTAATAATCCTAGCACTGTTGCATATTGTGGTTTATCAACATAATCTGTTAAACCAGTAATATTAAGTGGGGTTCCGATTTTTACTTGTACCTGCTGTCCAAAAACTTCTGTTGCACACTCCAACATACCATCAATTAATGCGCCACCACCAGTTAATACTACACCAGCAATCAATTCAGACGGTACATTATTCTCTTTTAACTGCTGTTTCAATATCTCTAACTCTTTATTTACCTGCCCTAATAACTCTTTATAACGTGAAGAAATAATCAACGATAAGAATTCTTTTGTTATTTTCTGTGATTTACGACCACCTATTCCAGGTACCTCAATTACTTTATCTGCTGAGGCTTTCCGATTTTCATATGCTGAAGGCAATACGGCGCAACCATAATTCACTTTGATATTTTCTGAGTTCGTTCTTGAGGTAAAAATACCTTGCGCAACATCGTCAGTTACACGATTACCCGCATGAGGAATGACTTTACTATAACGTAAAGCACCATCTGTGAAGACTAAAATCTCCATTGTTCCAGCGCCAATATCAATCAAACAGACACCAAGTTCCTTTTCTTCTTCACTTAATACAGAATAACTAGATGCTAATCCTGAGAAAACAATATCATCTACTTTCAAACCACTGCGCTCTACAGCTTTACGTAAATTCACCAACCAATCTTGATGGCAAGCAATTAGATGGGCTTGTGCTGTTAAACGAACACCTTGTAAACCAAGCGGGTTTTTAATATTCATTTGCTGATCAACTGCATATTCTTGCGGAATAACGTGCAACACAGTTAATCCATCGCCTACTTTAACCGAGCTTGCAATATGCATTGCTTCGTCAACCTCTACTGGTGTTACCTCACCAGATAAGGCAACAAACCCACTCTCATTTAAGCTTTTAATATGTTCGCCTGTAATGGCTAAGGTAACTCTAGCGATTAATTTTAAATCAGCAACAGATTCTGCAGCTTCAATCGCTCGTCGAATCGAATTCACCACCGCTTCTAAATCTGTAATACTTCCTTTATCAATACCTTTTGACGGACAACTTCCAACACCGATAACATTTACTACACCGTCAGGCAATAACTCACCAACAACAGCAATAACTTTCGATGTGCCGATTTCTAATCCGACAATAATTTGTGGTTCATCAATTTTAGCCATAATTATTCATCACTTAATTATCTTCTGTTTTTTCAATATATTTTGGTATATCAGTAAAACTGACTGCTGCACCAGTATTATATCTTAAATCAATATAGGCAATTTTCTTATTCTCAGGAATTTCAATTTGCGGATAAATAGTTAAAAAACGATCAATTTTATCTCGCCATTCACCTCTCCCAAGTTTTAATATCATATCATTAGATAAAGTTACATTCCACGAACCTCGATCATCAACTGATACAAATTTTAAACTTATATTTTTTGTTTTCAGAATTTTATTTAAATCATGCCAAGTTTTTAGCGCAATAATACCTTGAAAATCTGGACCAGAAAGATGCGGTAAATTATCATCATTTATTTTCCCTTTTGGTAAGCTAAAAATTGTGCCGTCGGAAGTTAAATAGTTGACCTCATTCCATTTTGCAGCAGGAATATATTCCATTACACTAATATTTAATTGTGCTGGCCAAATTTTACGAATTGAAATTGATTTAATCCACGACAATGATTCAAACATTTTTTCAATTGATTCAACATCTTGCCCAAAATATCCTCTCAATCCTTGATGCGTATCTGCATATTTTTTTAACATTTCTCGTACGTCATTAGTGGTCGTAAATAACGGCTTTCCCATTAGATTAAATGAGTGAATTGGCGAAACATCAAGTTTATCCAACCAATCAAAGCGATGTGAATAACCGTAATAGAGAACACTCGCGATCGTGAACGTTAAAATTAATTTTACCCACCCCTTTAGGCTAATCAATGCCTCACTTTTCCTTTGTTTAGCATAATTATGATAAGTAGGCGATGTATTGTTACGAATCACATGCGAAGTATATTTTGTGCGGGTTCTCATTTAGCACTTAACTCCAAAATTTTAACCACTAATTGAGAAAAACGATACCCAACTACTTTTGCTGCCATTGGGAATAAGCTATGGCTTGTCATTCCTGGATTAGTATTCACTTCAACCAATCTAAATTGTCCATCTGCATTAGTCATCACATCAATACGGCTCCACCCACGACAGCCAACAATATCATAAGCACGTTTGACTAATTGACGAAGTTCTATTTCACGCTCCTCACTCAACCCAGATGGGCAGAAATATTGTGTTTTATCTGAAATATATTTCGCTTCATAATCATAAAATTCACCTGCTGGTTTGATTAATATTGAAGGTAATACTTCTCCGTCTAACACTGGAACCGAAAACTCCTGTCCCGCTAACCACTCCTCAATCAATACCGTATCATCATGTGTTAACGCTAAATCAACTGCCGCCACAAGTTCTTCAATTTGCTTCACTTTTGTTAAACCAACACTTGATCCCTCTAATGATGGTTTTACCATTAATGGTAGTCCCAGTTTAGCCACAATCGCTTCAGAATTTAATTCAGCACGCGTTTGTTTAGTAATCACTTCCATTTCTGCAGTAGGTAAGCCCACCGCTTTCCAGAGTAATTTCGTGCGCATTTTATCCATCGTTAATGCCGATGCCATCACACCACACCCTGTATAAGGAATACCTAATTGTTCCAACAATCCTTGTAATGAGCCATCTTCTCCACCACGCCCGTGTAAAATATTAAAAACACGTTGAAACCCCTGTTTTTTTAATTCTTCTACTGGAAAAGTTTTAGGATCAATAGGATAGGCATCAAAGCCTTCTGAACGTAACGCTTCTAACACTGCCGCACCTGACGCCAATGACACATCTCTTTCTGCGGAATGTCCACCTAATAATACGGCAATTTTTTCTTGTTTTAATTGTTGAATATCCATTATTTACTCCATAACTCTACGAGTTGACGAGAGAGTTTACTTACATTCCCTGCACCTTGTGCCAAAATAAGATCGCCATCTTGTAATACTTGATCCATAATTTCTGGTAATTGCGCAGGATCAGCAAGGAAAATTGGGTCAATTTTACCTAAATTACGAATTGATCGGCATAAAGATCGACTATCTGCTCCAGTAATTGGTGGTTCGCCAGCGGAATACACATCTAACATAATTAATACATCAACTTGTGATAATACTTGTACAAAATCATCAAATAAATCACGAGTACGACTATAACGGTGTGGCTGGAAAATCATCACAATCCGTTTATTTTCCCAACCTTGGCGCGCAGCTTGAATGGTTACATTCACTTCCGTTGGGTGATGACCATAATCATCAATTAGCATCACTTTACCATTTGGACGAATAAATGAACCTAATTGATCGAAACGTCTACCTGCCCCTTGAAAATCTGCTAATGCCGCTAAAATCGCCGCATTATCAATCCCCTCTTCTTTTGCCACCACCAATGCTGCCGTTGCATTTAACGCATTATGGCGCCCAGGCACATTTAATAACACTTCGATTTTTTCTCCATTTGGACAAATCACGGTATAGTGCCCTTGAAAACCTGTTTGGCTATAATTATCAATTCGATAATCTGCGTGTTCACTAAAACCATAAGTAATAATTTGTCGTCCTACCTTAGGTAATAAAGTTTGTAAGACAGGATCATCTGCACACAATACGGCTAACCCATAAAATGGCAAATTATGTAAGAAATTAATATAAGTTTGCTTCATTTCCTCAAAATCACCATGATAGGTATCCATATGATCTGGCTCAATATTTGTTACGACAGATACCATTGGCTGGAGATGTAAAAAAGAAGCATCACTTTCATCTGCCTCTGCAATTAAATAACGACTTAAACCTAAATGCGCATTGGTACCAGCCGATTTAACTAAACCACCATTCACAAAAGTTGGATCTAATTTCGCTTGGGCATAAATCATCGCAATCATTGCTGTTGTTGTTGTTTTACCGTGTGTTCCTGCGACGGCAATCCCATGACGAAAACGCATAATTTCAGCTAACATTTGCGCGCGTTGAATCACTGGAATACGTGCTTCATGCGCAGCAACAACTTCTGGATTATCTGGTTTTATTGCACTAGATACCACCACTACACTAGCATCTGCAATATTAGCCGCTGCGTG
This sequence comes from Gallibacterium trehalosifermentans, assembly GCF_042433055.1. Taxonomy (NCBI): domain Bacteria; kingdom Pseudomonadati; phylum Pseudomonadota; class Gammaproteobacteria; order Pasteurellales; family Pasteurellaceae; genus Gallibacterium; species Gallibacterium trehalosifermentans. Next base: position 200,128 of record NZ_JBHLWB010000009.1, on the reverse strand, counting down.
TTGTAAGAAAATTTTTGCGCCTAAACTTGATAAACGTAGCGTTACGGCATTCTCTTGAATATCAGATCCAGTAATATGATACCCCTCATTCAACAATACTTCTGCGATTCCGCCCATACCAGCACCGCCAATCCCTACAAAATGAATCTGTTTGACGCGGCGCATTTCAGGAATCACCATACGTACTTGGTGTTGAAAATTTTGTTTAATCTTATCGTCCATACTGTTCTCTTACTCTGTAACTGAAATAATGGTTTCTGCAACTTGTTGTGCAGCTCGTGGAGTAGCTTTAGTTTGTGCTTTCTCTGCCATAACTAATAATTGTTGGCGATCCCATTGTTTTAATCGTGTAACCACGTTGTCAGCAGAAAGTTCTGTTTGCTCAATAATTTCTGCTGCACCTGAATCTGCCAAATAACGAGCATTTAAATATTGTTGGCGATCTTTATGCTGAAACGGAACAAAAATTGCAGGCACACCTGCGGCAGCAATTTCACATACAGTTAATGCTCCCGAACGACAAATCACAACATCTGCCCACGCATAGGCTTCTGCCATATCATCAATAAATTCTGTTACCTCAACTTGAGCCTGTTCAAGATACAACTGACGGATCGCCTCACGATTTCCTTGTCCAACTTGATGACGAATGGTAATTTTATCACCTAATTGTGCAGCAACTTGTGGCATTAATAAATTTAATATTCTTGCCCCTTGGCTCCCACCAACCACTAATACTCGCAAAGCACCTTCTCGCATTGAAAAACGTTGCTGTGGCGTTGGCAAGGTAAACATATCCGATCTTACTGGATTACCCACCACTTCTGCACTGGCAAATGCGGTTGGAAAGGCTTGCAAAACACGAGTAGCAATTTTGGCTAACCATTTATTTGTTAAACCTGCAACAGCATTCTGTTCATGTAAAACAATAGGTACACCACATAATTTTGCTGCCACGCCACCAGGTCCTGATACATACCCTCCCATACCTAGCACGGCATCAGGGCGGTAAGTTTTAATGATTTTACGTGCTTGTAACACTGCTTTAAAAATCTGCCATGGTGCTTTTACTAAAGCAGTTATCCCTTTACCACGCAACCCTGAAATTTCAATAAAATGAATGGGAATACCATGTTTTGGTACTAATTGAGCTTCCATGCGATCTTTTGTACCTAACCATTCGATTTCCCAACCTTGTTGTTGTAAAACTCGTGCCACCGCAATCGCAGGAAAAACATGACCGCCAGTACCACCAGCCATCACTAATAAACGTTTTGTCATACCTTACTCTTAATCATCTCGTAAATGTGCATGGCCACTAGCTAACCGATTTTCATGATCAATACGCATTAAAATGCCGATTGCAATACACATAATAATTAAACTTGATCCACCATAACTAATAAGGGGAAAGGTTAAACCTTTCGTTGGTAATAAACCGATAGTTACCCCAAGGTTTACAAAGCCTTGAAAGAAGACCCAAAATGCAATACCAAAGGCAAAAAAGCCGCGAAAACGCTGTTCTAATGTTAAAGACTCTTTAGCAATTTTTAACGCTCTAAAAACTAATACTGCTAATAAAAATACAATAACTAACACACCAGCGAAACCAAACTCTTCGCCAACAATCGCTAAAACAAAGTCAGTATGTGCTTCAGGGAGATATTCTAATTTTAACACGGAGTTTCCTAAACCTTGTCCCCAGAACTCACCATTGCCAAATGCCATTAATGAGTTAGATAGTTGATAACCCGAACCAAATGCGTCAGCAAAAGGGTCCATATAAGACGTTACTCGCTTCATTCTGTATGGAGATGATATAATCAAGAGCAAAACAGCACTAGCCATTGCTCCCATTAATAATATAAATTGAAATATTTTCGCACCAGTAACAAAAAGCATTCCAAATGTAATCACAAATAGCACAATAGTACTACCGAGATCTGGCTGGAAAAGTAAAAAAACACTCAACACTGTACAAGCTAACGTAGGGCGTAAAAAAATAAGTTGTCGAGTAATCACAACATCATATTTACGTACAAAGAAACTTGATAAATAACAAATTAACGCTAACTTTGCTAATTCTGCTGGTTGGAAGTTTACAACACCTAATGAAATCCAACGTGTTGCACCATTAATATTTCGCCCAACAATTAATACAACAATCAGTGAAGCTAAAGCAATTAGATAGAGCCATGTACTCCACTTTTCCCATTTATCCATAGGAATTTGTAACACAAAAAAGAAAAATGCTAATCCTGTTACAATATAAATAGCATCACGAATAGCAAAATAGAGCGGATCATTAAAGAGTTTGGCTGCAGTCGTAAAGGAAGCTGTCGTTACTGCAATAAAACCAATGAAAAGCAAAATAATAAAGAGTAAAAATAAGGTACGATCATATAAAGACGACTGTGGTGTAATACGTCCCCAACGCCAAAACGCATTTTTTATCCTCGCTAACATTACATCTTACCCTTTAATTATGTAGTTTGTTTGGCTAAACGGGCAAACTCTTGCCCTCGCACTTCAAAATTTGCAAATTGATCTAAACTAGCACAAGCAGGTGATAACAAAACCATATCCCCAGCCTTTAACAATGGACGAATTGCTTGAATAGCTTGTTCCATCGTATCCACAATGACACTTTGTGTTGATAATGCTGCTAAGGCTTGTTTATCTTGCCCAAAACAGTAACAAAAAATATTTGTTTTATTAATTAAAGGTTTTAATTCACTAAAATCAGCACCTTTACCATCGCCACCTAATAGGAGATATAAACGTCCTGCCACCTCTAATCCATTTAATGCTGCTTGGGTACTGCCTACATTAGTCGCCTTTGAATCATTTACCCAACGTACCCCATTTTCCTCATGTACCGTTTGAAAACGATGATCTAATCCAGCAAAGTTTTTTAATGCCTGCACGATCCCCACTTCAGGAACATTTGCTGCCTCAGCCAAAGCAATCGCTGCTAGTGCATTCATATAATTATGTCGCCCGCTCAATTTAATTTGATCAACCGCTAATAGTCGTTTTTGTGGCGTGGTTAAATAAGTTTTATCCGCTTCTTTTGCTAAATAGTAGTCTGCATCTTGCGCGGCAAAACGGAATAATTGTTGTCCTGATTCTTGATTATCTGGATAACTTAAACGATCTTCATGATTAATAATTAACGTTTGGGCTTGGTGATAAATACGTAATTTCGCTTGGCGATAATCTGCTAAATCGTGATAACGATTCATATGATCTTCTGAAATATTGAGAATAGTTGCCGCAGCTGCAGTTAAGCTATAAGTCGTTTCTAATTGGAAACTTGATAATTCTAGTACAAATAACTCACAATTTTTATCTAACAAAGAAAGTGCTGGAATACCAATATTGCCGCCGACCCCCACATTCATACCTGCCGCTTTCGCCATTTCATAAACCAATGTGGTAACGGTACTTTTGCCATTCGAACCAGTAATCGCCACAATAGGCGCTTTCGCTTCACGGCAGAAAAGTTCAATATCCCCAACTACTTCAACGCCAGCGGCAATCGCTTGTTGAATTTCAGGTGTTGTTAATGCTATGCCAGGACTTAATACAATTAAATCACTACTCACTAACCATTCTGCATTTAATCCACCAGTATGTACAGGCACATCAGAAGGTAATTGCTCTACGCCAGCTGGCTGCTGACGAGTATCCATTACTTGTAATTTAACTGACTTATTAAAAAAATAATCGACACAAGAAAGTCCTGTTTTACCTAACCCAACAATAGTTACTCTCTTACCAGTGTAATCTACTCCACGAGCATTCATCTTTGTCCCCAATGTTTAACGTAGTTTTAACGTTACTAACCCTAATAACACCAAAATTAAGGAAACAATCCAAAAACGGACAATGACTCGTGGTTCTGGCCAACCTTTTAATTCAAAGTGGTGATGAATTGGCGCCATACGAAAAATACGCTGTTTTCTTAATTTGTATGATCCTACTTGTAAAATCACAGATAAGGTTTCAATCACAAATACCCCACCCATAATCACTAATAAAAACTCTTGTCTCACTAATACAGCAATCGTACCAATCGCCCCACCTAATGATAACGAACCGACATCGCCCATAAAGACTTGTGCTGGGTAGGTATTAAACCAAAGGAAACCCAATCCAGCGCCCACGATTGCAGTACAAACGACCACTAACTCTGCACTAAATTTGATATACGGAATATGCAGATAATCAGCAAAATTAACATTTCCTGTTGCCCAAGCAATCAAGGCAAATGCAGATGCAACTAAAACCGTTGGCATAATCGCCAACCCATCTAACCCATCAGTTAAATTCACTGCATTACTGGTTCCCACAATCACAAAATAGGCAAGAATGATATAAAACACACCTAATTGTGGCATAATTTCTTTAAAAAACGGCACCACTAATACTGTCGCATTCGTTCCTTTACCAATCCAATACATTCCGAACACAGCAATTAATGCAATAAAAGAGAGCCAAAAATATTTCCAACGCGCAATTAAACCATCTGTATTTTTGCGTACCACTTTACGATAATCATCAATAAACCCTACTGCACCATAGCCAAATAGCACAAATAAGGTAAACCAAACATAAGGATTTTCTAAATTCGCCCAAAGCAATGTACTCACCCCGATAGAGGCAAGAATCATAATCCCCCCCATCGTTGGCGTACCACGTTTACTAAAGTGGCTTTGGGGGCCATCATCACGCACGACCTGCCCAATTTGCAACATTTGTAAACGTGTAATCACTTTAGGTCCAATCCATAAGCAGAACAATAATGCAGTTAGCAACGCTAAAATTGCTCTGACGGTAATATAAGAAAAAACATTAAAAAACGTATGGTATTTAACTAAAAATTCACTAATCCAAACTAACATTGTTCAAAACCTTTAAATGCAGCAATGACCTCTTCCATTTTCATCGAACGAGAACCTTTCACTAATAATAGAATTGTGTTTCCTGCTTGTAATTGTGTCGTTACATATTGTTGTAATGCCGAAATTAATTCTGCTTTTTGTTGATAATGTTCACCACCACAAGCTGCACTGATGACTTTACTATGCTGCCCAACACTAAATACTTGTGTTAAACCCGCTTGCTGTGCAGCAACAGCAACCTGCTGATGGCATTGTGCGGTACTCTCCCCTAACTCTGCCATATCGCCAACCACAAGGATTTTGACAGTTTGTGCAGCTTGTTGTAATACCGCAATTGCTGCTTTTAATGAATCTACATTGGCATTATAGGTATCATCTAGGATTGTAAATTGTGAATTCACTTTGACTGGATATAATCGCCCTTTCACATGTTTTCCCAATGACAACCCAATTTTCACATCTTCTAATGAAGCGCCCAATGCCATTGCTAAAGAGGTTGCCGCTAACGCATTGCTAATATTATGTTCACCTAAATAAGGTAAACTGATCTCAATTTCACCTTGTGGTGTACATAAGGTAAAACGATAACCTTCGGCATAAGGTTCCATTGATTTCGCATAAATATCTGCTTGAGCATTATTCAAGGAGAATTGCTGAATTGAGTGTGCGCCAATATTTGCTCGCCACATATCAAGATATTGGCAATTTGCATTCACAATCGCCAAACCATTTGCAGTTAAACCTTGATAAATTTCCCCTTTTGCTTTCGCCACTCCCCCAACAGAACCAAAGCCCTCTAAATGTGCTGGAGCAACATTATTCACTAACGCCACATCTGGGTGAGCTAACTGTGTTGTATAAGCAATTTCTCCCGCATGATTTGCGCCAAGTTCTATCACCGCATAACGATGAATTGGTGTTAAACGTAATAAAGTTAATGGCACACCAATATCATTATTAAAATTACCAGCAGTGAATAACACATAATCTTCAGAACCTGCTGTTTGCTGTAAAATCGCTGCGGTCATCTCTTTTACGGTTGTTTTGCCCGATGATCCTGTCATTGCAGCCACTTTAGGATTCACCTGTAATCTCACCCACTCCGCTAATTTTCCTAGTGCTTTCTTTGTATCGCTAACCACTAATTGTGGCACTGGAATCATTGGATTTGCCTGCTCAACGACCAGAACTTTTGCACCTTGTTGATACACCTGATCTAAAAATTGGTGAGCATCAAAACTTTCTCCTCGTAAGGCAAAAAAAATACTGCCGCAACAATTTGTGCGGCTATCGGTTGTTACACTTTCTACGTCAAAATCCGTTTGTGGAGAATTTACTATCTGTGCAGCTAACAGGTTTTGTAAAGTAGAAAAATTAATTTTGATCATTGTTATTCTTCTTTATCAATTAAGTCAGTTCAAGTAATTGTGAAACAATTTCACGATCAGAAAAATGATACTTAGTATGTCCAATAATCTGGTAATCTTCATGCCCTTTACCAGCAATTAAAATTAAATCATTCTCTTTAGCATGAGAAAACGCATACGCTAATGCCTGTTCACGGCGATGAATTATAGTAGCGTTATTTGGAAAGTCTAGCCCTTGAACAATATCATTTATAATTGCAGCAGCATCTTCAGTTCGAGGGTTATCATCTGTAATAATTACTTTATCAGCGAGCTGCTCAGCAATCTTCGCCATTTGTGGACGTTTTCCTTTATCACGATCCCCACCACAGCCAAAAATACACCATAGTTTCCCATGACAATGTAAACGAGAAGCTAATAACGCTTTTTCTAGTGCATCTGGTGTATGAGCATAATCGACTACTGCTGTTGGTTTATGTGGAGCAGTAAAACGTTCCATTCTACCACAAACACCTTCTAGCTTACTTACGGTTTCTGCTAGTTGTGTTAATGAATAACCCAATGATAATAATGTTGCTGTCGCTAGTAGCAAATTACATACATTAAATTCACCGATTAATTGTGAATGGAAAACGGCACTTCCCCAACTGGACGTAAAAGAAATGGTGGCACCTTGTGGGTGATATTCAATGTTCTCTGCTTTTAACCATTGTTGGTGTTGTGGTTGGAAAGTTGGATTTAAACTCACTTCAACGGCAGTTGGTAATATTTGTAACCACTGTTTACCTACTGCATCATCTGCATTAATAATACGTTGTTGTACTGAAAGATCGGTAAAAAGTGTTTTTTTTGCAGCGGCATAGGCATCTAAAGTATGGTGATAATCAAGGTGATCTCGGCTTAAATTGGTAAATACGGCTGCATTAAATTGCAACGCAGCCACACGTTGTTGAACTAAGCCATGCGAAGATACTTCCATTGCAACAAATTCTGCACCTTGTGCAACAAATGCTGCTAAATGACGTTGAATTTCTACTGCCGAGCCTGTGGTATTGGTTGCTGGTTGAATGTGTTGATAAAACCCATTACCAATGGTTCCCATTACAGCACTACACTTGCCTAAGAGATAATTCCACTGAGTCAATAAATTAGCAACCGTTGTTTTACCATTTGTCCCCGTTACGCCAACTAAACTCAAACGACTAGACGGATATTGATAAAATTCACCTGCTAATTTTGAAAGCTGCTGTGCTAATTGATAAACATAGATAACAGGAATATTATCCTGCCAGCTGAGGCGTGGATCATCTTGTGGGTCTTCGCTCTCTAAAATAATTGCTGCGGCGCCTGCTGCTATCGCTTGTGGCACAAACTGCCTGCCGTCAACTTGATGTCCAATTAAACCAATAAAAACATCACCTTTTGTTACGGCTCGACTATCTAATTGCATAGTATGCAACGGTTGTTCTGGTAAAGCTAAATCAAAATAATGGCTTAAACGCTGCATACTTATTCCTTAATTATTGCGTTGATTCTCACTTTTAGGTATTTCAATACGTACAATACGTTTTGCACTCTTCACCTCCCCAGAGATACCATCTGGGGTAATGTTTTTAGCACGTAAAGTATGCCCCATAATTTTGGAGAAAACAGGTGCTGAAATCGCGCCACCATAATATTTACCCGCAGTTGGGTTATTAATCAAAATCACTAATGCAAATTGTGGATTACTTGCTGGCGCAATTCCTGCTGTATAGGCAATATATTTATCCACATATTGCCCATTTTCTAACTTCTTCGCTGTCCCTGTTTTAATTGCGACGCGATATCCAGGAACCGCTGCCGCAATACCGCCGCCACCAGGTTGTGCCACACTTTCCATCATATGCACTACTTCGCGTGTAATTTTTTCTGAATAGATACGTTCGCCAATCACAGGTGGATCAACTTTGGTAATAGAAAGTGGACGATAAACACCAAAGCTTCCTAAAGCAACATAGGCACGAGCTAGCTGTAATGGTGTAACCGTTAAACCATAACCATATGCTACTGTTGCTCGTTCAATATCAGCCCAGCGTTTACGATTTAATGGTAATGTTCCAGATTGCTCACCCACTAACCCTAAATTCGTTGGCTTGCCAAAGCCTGCTTTATGGTAAGTATTCATCAACACGGATATGGGCATTTGTAACGATAATCGGCTAACACCAATATTACTAGATTTTTGTAAAATCCCTGTAATTGATAGCTCATTTCTTGGAGCTACATCTCGAATAGTATGCCCATTCACAACAAATGGCGTGGTATTAATCACTGTATCTGGAGAAACGATCTTTTGCGTTAAAGCCGATAATACTACAAATGGTTTTACAGTCGAACCAGGTTCAAATGTATCAGTAATCGCCCGATTACGACGCAATTCAGCTTGAGAACCCAAAATATTATTTGGGTTATAAGATGGCGCTGTTGCCATCGCTAAAATTTCGCCAGTGCTAATTTTTACTAATACGGCTGTTCCTGATTCAGCTTTATTTTCTGCAACCGCTTTTTTAATTTCACGGAATACCATTGATTGTAAATGACGATCAATACTCAAAGTTACATCATGTGCGTCATACTTTTGTGTACTAGAAATATTTTCAATAATATTTCCTGATTTATCACGACGATAAGTTTTTGAACCTGCTTTACCAATTAATAATGAATCAAAACTCTTTTCAATCCCTTCAATACCTTGACCATCAATATTGGTATAGCCTAATAATTGTGCAGACTCTTCCACCGTTGGATAGAAACGGCGATACTCTTTACGCATTGAAATACCAGTGATTTTTAAATCCTGAATATATTTCGCTATCGTCGGAGAAATTTGGCGGTCTAAATAGACAAAACGTGATTTAGGATTTTTATTTAAACGTGCAATTAGTTGTGGCAATGACATATCAAGCGTTTCAGCTAAACGCTGCCAACGCTCTTTTTCCATCAAAGAATTTTTTGCAAAAATTTCTTTTGGATCAGCAATAACAGAATAATTTTCTACACTAACAGACAACAAATCACCATTACGATCTAAAATATCTCCTCTAATAAAGGGAATTTGCTCAGTACGCAAAGAACGCTTATTTCCTTCTGCGATATAAAAATCTGCATTAATCAACTGAACATAGGCTGCTCTTGCGATAAGCGCAATTAATAGCCCTATAATTAAGACAATCGTAACAATATAGCGTCCTTTAGAAAAACTGCTTGTTTGCTGTGATGATTTAATTTTTGCCCGTACCATTGTGTTACCTAGTTATTCAATTTTTTATTCAATGATTAATACTTCTTGATCATCTTGCATTGATTGCATACCTAATCTACGCGCAATTCCTTCAATACGAGTACGATCACTTAATGCACTATCTTCTAATCTTAAATTTAACGCTTCATTTTGTAAGGCTTGGTATTCTATTTGTAATTGATTTTTTTCATTAATAACTAAACGTGTTAAATGAGTTACCCAAATAGTTGATACACCTACAATTACTAAAGCCAGTAATAATAAAATGACAGTTTTATTTGCTTGAAAAATGTCATCAACAATAATTCGCCATAACGGATAACGATCATAAGTTTTAAAAATCATGCTAATCTCTCCGCCACGCGTAATACCGCACTTCTTGATCGACTATTTAGTGCAAGTTCTGCCTCTGTTGGCATAATCGCCTTTCCAATTAATTTTAATTTTTGGTTTCGTTCAATTTGATCTTCAGTTAATGGTAATCCTTTAGGAATATCATCACCTTTACTCTGTTTTTTCATAAAACGTTTTACTAAACGATCTTCTAATGAGTGAAAGCTAATAATGGCTAATCTGCCTGTTGGTGCTAACACATCGATTGCCGAATTTAAGATTTTTTCCAATTCTTCTAATTCACTATTAATAAAAATGCGAATAGCTTGGAAACTACGGGTTGCTGGGTGCTTATGTTTCTCTTTTACAGGCATAGCTTGTGCAATCAGTTGTGCTAATTGCAATGTACGCGTTAGCGGTTCTGTTTTATTCTGTCGTGCTTGACGGTTAAACTCGACAATACTGTGGGCAATACGTTTAGCAAAACGCTCTTCACCAAAAGTCTTTAATACCCAAGCTAAATCACTTTCTGATACCTGCTGTAACCATTCTGCTGCAGAAAGCCCTTTAGAACTATCCATTCTCATATCTAATGGACCATCTTGCATAAAGCTAAATCCACGCGCTGCATCATCTAATTGTGGTGAAGAAACCCCTAAATCAAGCAAAATACCATCGACTTTGCCAACTAAGTGATGTTTTTCACAGATCGATTTAATTTCAGAAAAAGTATTATGCTCAATTAAAAAACGATTATCCGTAATTGCCTGTGCAGCCAAAATCGCTTCAGGATCACGATCAACCGCAATTAAACGCCCATTTTCACCTAACGCAGATAAAATTTTGCGAGAGTGTCCACCTCGTCCAAAAGTACCGTCAATATAGATGCCATTTGGCTTAATTGATAATCCCTCTACCGCTTCATTTAATAGAACTGTAAAATGTGTCGGATCTGAATAGGTTACTTGTTCCATAGGAATAAAACTCACTTATAAAAACAAAGTTCTTAACTCATCAGACGTCGCCATCGTACCACTGCTACCAATTTGAATATCTTCTGCGATTTGTTGTTGCCATTTTTCAGCTTGCCAAATTTCAAACTTATTAAGTTGTCCTACTAGCATGATTTCTTTTTCTAGAGCGGCGTGTTGTCTTAAAGCAGGGCTAAGCAAAATTCGCCCCGTTTTATCTAATTCACATTCCGTTGCATATCCCAACATCACACGTTGTAAACGTCGTCCAGTTTCATCAAAATTTGGTAATTGTAATAATTTTTGCTCAATAATTTCCCACTCTGAAAGAGGGTATAACAACAAACAAGGCTGGCGAATATCTGCTGTACAAATAAGTTGTCCATGCTCTTTATCTTGAAGTTCCATGCGATAACGAGTTGGGATCGCTAAACGACCCTTTGCATCAAGATTAATCAACGATGCGCCTCGAAACATATCCCATTACCTATTCGTTAAAAATAAAGAATTTTTACCACTATTTACCACAATCTACCACTTTTATTAGTCTATTCTCTGAAATAAAGGATTGCAAGTAATTCCTTACATTTTTTACATATAAAACACTATAAATTTGCAAAAAAATCTTTTTGGAAAAAATGATGATGTAATTTAGTGAATAAAGTACAAATTAAGAATGATTTTGGGCATGTATAAAGGAGAGAATACATCTCTTTCTAATGACATTATATTTATAAGTATCTTCACCAATTTATGACTGATTTTTCTATCCACACAACCTGTGGATAACTTTGTGGAATACTCTTCTCTAAATTTTCTTAATCCTTGCTATATAAGGATTTTTATTCATACTAACGAAAATTGTTTGCAAAATAACATTTTATTTAAAATCAATAAGTTAAATAAAATCCAGTAAAGATTATATTTTTCAGTAAAAAAATAAATAAAAAAAAACTTGACAAAAATAAGTCTGTGCAAAACTTACCATTTTTCAAGTTTTTTTCTTATGTTATGTTCAGTTGAAATAATTATTACTGGAGTAATCAGCACTCCATTTTTGCTCCAGTTTATTAGCCGAATAGTGATTGAGTTACCACATTAATTACAAAACCACCAATCGATAACCAGAAAAAGACAATCAAACCAAGAATTAATGGTTTTGCTCCTGCTTTTTTAATGGCATCAAGGTGTGTCGTTAACCCTAATGCCGACATCGCCATCATTAACAAAATGGTATCGATCTGGACTAACCATTGCGTTATTTTTACTGGCAAAATAGGGAATGAGTTAAAAATAGCAACAATAATAAACCAAACGGCAAACCACGGAATATTGATTTTTCTATGTTCTGTCGTTGATTGCTCACGGCTTAAAAAATAAGAGAGTCCCAATAAGAACGGTGCTAACATCATCACCCGAATCATTTTGGTAATCACAGCACTATCTGCAATCTGACTATTAATATTCTGACCCGCCGCATACACTTGTGCCACTTCATGTACCGTTGAACCAATATAAATACCAAACTGATGTTCTGTTAGATAAGATTGCAGCCACGTATAAAAAATAGGATACGCAAACATCGCAATCGTCCCAAAAATAACAACGGTTGCAATCGCCACCGACACTTTATGCGATTGCGCTTTGACAACAGGTTCAGCTGCCATCACCGCCGCCGCACCACAAATACTTGCCCCAGTTGCGCAAAGATAAGTCGTTTCTTTATCAATTTTGAGCCATTTTATCCCTAACCAGCAAGTAATCAGAAAGGTTGAAAGCAACATAATGGCATCTGTTACAACTGCATTAACGCCAACAGAATCAATTTGTTGAAACGTAATGCGAAAACCATACAAAATAATGCCTGCACGCAACAAAATTCCCTTAGAAAAATTCACCCCCTCATGACAGCTATTTGCTACCTTAGGATAAAGGGTATTTCCAACAAGCATTCCTAATAAAATGGCAAAAGTTAAGGCACTGATACCTAATGATTGTCCAATGCCTAAATAGCTTAATGTAAAAGCAATCACAGTTACCGCACCTGCTAATAATAGACCAGGTAATAAAATATTAATTTTCATAGCATTTCTTTCATAAATTAATGTTCGAAAAAATTATAGTTCCTTATAGCCCATAATACTATGGTCGTTTGCCAAAATCTCTTGATTTTGTATGGCAAATTTAGCTTGTTATAAAAATATGTTAAGATTCAGCAAATTTTTACCAACCTTTGTTATTATGAAAAAAAATAGTAAGCCATTTATTCTCCACTCTGATTTTCAACCTTCTGGCGATCAACCTGCTGCTATTGCTAAGTTAATTGAAAATTTAAACGATGGATTAGCGCATCAAACCTTACTTGGCGTAACAGGTTCTGGAAAAACATTTACTATTGCTAACGTGATTGCTCAGCTCAATCGTCCAGCCATGATCTTTGCGCCGAATAAAACGTTAGCGGCGCAACTTTATGCTGAAATGAAAGCCTTTTTCCCTGAAAATGCCGTGGAATATTTTGTTTCTTACTATGATTACTATCAGCCTGAAGCCTATGTTCCCTCTAGCGATACTTTTATTGAAAAAGATGCGTCCATTAATGATCAAATCGAACAAATGCGGCTATCAGCGACCAAATCTTTTCTCGAACGCCGAGATACGATTGTGGTAACCTCTGTTTCTGCAATTTATGGATTAGGTGATCCTGATTCCTATTTAAAAATGATGCTACATTTACAAACAGGTGCGATTATCGATCAACGCCAAATTTTATCTCATCTCGCCGCATTGCAGTACACGCGAAATGATCAAGCCTTTCAACGTGGGACATTCCGAGTGCATGGAGATGTAATTGATATTTTCCCCGCTGAATCAGATGATGTTGCTTTACGGGTCGAGTTATTTGACGAAGAAATTGAGCGTTTAAGTCTATTTGATCCGTTGACCAATCGCTCGCTTGGCGTGGTACCACGTTATACCGTTTATCCTAAAACTCACTATGTTACGCCACACGAACGTATTCTTGAAGCAATCGAACAAATCAAACAAGAATTAGTTCAACGCCGAGAATACTTTATAAAAGAACATAAGCTCTTGGAAGAACAGCGAATTACCCAACGTACCCAATTTGATATTGAGATGATGAATGAGCTTGGCTATTGCTCAGGGATCGAAAACTACTCTCGTTATCTTTCTGGTCGCAAAGAGGGTGAACCACCACCAACACTATTCGACTATATTCCAAACGATGGCTTATTAATTATTGATGAATCACACGTTACCGTTCCACAAATCGGAGGAATGTATCGTGGCGACCGCTCTCGTAAAGAAACTCTGGTTGAATATGGATTCCGCCTACCCTCTGCATTAGATAACCGTCCATTACGCTTTGAAGAATTTGAACGTTTAGCACCACAAACGATTTATGTTTCAGCCACACCTGGTCCTTATGAATTAGAAAAATCGGGTGATGAAATTATCGATCAAGTTGTGCGTCCAACTGGATTATTAGATCCAGAAATTGAAGTTCGCCCAGTCAGTACACAGGTTGATGATCTCCTTTCAGAAATTCGTTTACGAGTAGAGAAAAATGAGCGTGTATTAGTTACTACACTTACCAAGAAAATGGCAGAAGATCTGACCGATTACTTAGCGGAACACGGTGTCTTAGTTCGTTATCTACACTCAGACATTGATACTGTAGAGCGTGTTGAAATTATTCGGGATTTACGTGCGGGGGAATTTGATGTCCTAGTTGGTATCAACCTATTGCGTGAAGGATTAGATATGCCTGAAGTTTCATTGGTTGCCATTCTTGATGCCGATAAAGAAGGCTTTTTACGTTCAGAACGTTCCTTAATTCAAACGATTGGTCGTGCAGCACGAAACCTGCACGGTAAAGCAATTCTCTATGCTGATCATATTACCCCATCTATGCAAAAAGCGATTGGTGAAACGGAACGTCGCCGACAAAAACAACAGGCCTATAATGAACAACATGGTATCGTACCAAAAGCATTAAATAAGAAAATTGGTGAGATTTTAGATATTGGACAAAGCCCAACAAACCAAAAAGGGAAAAAAGCTCGTCAAAACAAAATTGCAGAACCCACTGCTACTTATGCAACATTGGATAATGCAAAAGATCTACAAAAAGAGATTAAACGACTTGAACAACAAATGTATAAATTTGCTCAAGATCTTGAATTTGAAAAAGCCGCACAAACTCGAGATCAATTACATTCACTACGTGAACGCTTTATGCAATTACAAGGAGATTAACATCTATAAAGATAAGCAGGAGATCTTTTCCTGCTTATTTTTTCATCATAAAAAAGGATAGAATAAATATTCTTTTATCTTCATCATACAATATACATTGATACGCTTTCTCTATTCATTTCAAGGCTTTTCTACTTTAAATATTCAATATTCCTACCTAGATCACAAAATGAAATAAAAATTTTACTTTAATGAATAACTGAATTGAAATTTTCATAACGACATAGTATGTTAGTCAGCAATTTATCTTACTGTACTTTCGCCAAAAGCCTTTTGCAGCAAGTAGAACACATTGAGTATGAAGAATATTTTTCAAAAGGAGTTCCAAATGGATAAGGTTAGAATTGGTCTTGTTGGCACAGGTTATATCGGTCGTTGCCATGCTATTGCTTATGCGCAATTACCAACTGTGTTCAATTTACAAAATAAAGTTGAACTCGAATTTTTAGCAGAAGTTACCCCTGAATTGGCAGCCCAACGCGCAAAAGAGTTTGGTTTTCGCCGTTCTACTGCTGATTGGAAACAGTTAGTTGCCGATCCAAATGTTGATGTCGTTGATATTTGTACCCCAAATTTCTTACATAAAGAGATTGCTTTAGCTGCAATTCAGCATGGAAAAACTGTTTATTCTGAAAAACCATTAGCTTTAACAGCTGCAGAAGCCAAAGAGATGTATCTTGCTGCACAACAAGCAGGCGTAAAAACATTAGTTGGTTTCAATTATGCCAAAAACCCAACAAGCCAATTAGCGCGTGAAATTATTGCTAATGGTGAAATTGGCGAGGTTATCCATTTTTACGGTACACATAACGAAGATTATTTAGCAAATCCTAATACTCCTATGGATTGGCATTGTTATCGTCATCTCGCAGGACTAGGCGCATTAGGCGATCTCGCTGCCCATATTGTACATATGGCGGAATATTTACTAGGTTCAGAAATTCAAGAAGTGTGTGGCGATATGCAAACAGTCATTAAACAACGACCAGATCCTAAAGATCCTAATAAACGTTGTACTGTTGAAAATGAAGATCAAGCAAGTGCATTAGTGCGTTTTGCCAACGGCGCCATGGGAACGATTGAAACCTCTCGTATCGCTTGCGGGCGAAAAATGGGACTTACTTATGTTGTTACAGGTACAAAAGGCACCTTAAGTTTTACTCAAGAACGTATGGCAGAATTAAAACTATATCGTCATGAAGATACATCTCACCGACAAGGGTTTAAAACCATTTTAACTGGACCTGAACACCCTGACTACCGCCCATTCTGCATCAGTGCAGGACATGGCATTGGCTTTAATGATCAAAAAGCGGTTGAAGTTAGGGATTTAATTGAAGGCTTATTAAATAACAAACCTATTTCACCTGATTTTTATGTGGGTTACCACATTTCACAAGTTTTAGAAGCGATTGCATATTCTGCGCAACATAAAACTTGGATAAAGGTGAGTGAAATTTAACACTTGTATATTTTTGTGCTGGAAATATTGATTTCTAGCGATGTAGGAGAAAAACAATGTTTGCTTTTATTTCATTTATTATCTTTACTACCTTTGTAGCTGGTTATGCTTATTACAAAACGCGTAATGCACATTTAACTGAATCTGCAGAAGGCTATTTTCTAGGAGGACGCTCTTTAACAGGGATTTATATTGGTTCATCTATGTTATTGATGAATCTTTCTACTGAACATCTTGTTGGCTTAAATGGTCTTTCTTTCCGCACTGGTTTCATTGTAATGGCATGGGAAGTTATGGCTGCAATTACGATCGTCTTATTCGCTATTTTCTTCTTACCTCGCTATCTCAAACTCGGTATTTCAAGTATTCCTGAATATTTAGAAAAGCGTTTTGATAAACAAACGCTAACAATCACCTCAATATTATTCCTAGGGTTGTATGTTATCTCATTGCTACCTATCGTACTTTATACAGGTGCGATTGCCTTAGAAAATTTATTTCAAGTTTCTAATGTGCTCCAGTTAGATCGTTCAACTGCTCTATTAATTATGGTTTGGGGTGTTGGAGCTATTGGTGCGATTTATGCCGTATTCGGTGGCATTAAAGCTATTGCGATTGCCGACACCTTAAACGGTGTAGGATTAATTGTTGGTGGTTTAACCGTAACCTTATTTGCTCTCGGCTATGTTGGTGATGGTAATGTTTGGTCTGGTCTAACGGAAGTATTCCAATCTCACCCAGAAAAGTTTAATTCTATCGGTGCTGAAGATTCATTAGTTCCCTTTTCAACCCTCTTTACTGGGTTGATTGTATCCAATATGTTCTTTTGGTGTACTAATCAATCTATTGTACAAAAAGCATTAGGTGCAAAAAATCTGGCTGAAGGACAAAAAGGGGTATTCCTATGTGCATTCTTTAAATTATTAATTCCAAGCATTATTATTTTACCAGGTATCATCGCTTACCATATTTTCAATGGGCAAATGGAGAACCCTGATAATGCCTACCCAATGTTAGTACAATTAGTTTTACCTGATTTATTAGTTGGTTTCTTCGCCGCCGTTGTTGTTGGTGCTGTATTCTCAACTTTTAGTGGCGCATTAAACTCTTCAGTAACACTATTTACCGTCAATATCTATAAAAAATCCTTAAACCCTAATGCAACTGAAACACAAGTGGTTACTGTCGGTAAAATTCTAGGTTTAAGTTTAGCGATTATTGCCATGGTTGCTGCGCCTTTAGTTGCTAAGAGTACAGACGGTCTATTCTATTTAATTCAACAATTACAAGGAATGTTTAATGCGCCAATTTTAAGTGTTGTCTTAATTGGTTTATTAACTAAACGTGTACCAGCGATCGCAGCAAAATTAGGATTACTCTTTGGTATGTCTGCTTATATTGTATTTAACTTTATTATTAAAGTAGATATTCACTTCTTCCACTTAATCGGTTTACTCTTTATAGCAAATATTGTATTTATGCTCATCATTGGTCGCTTCTACCCACGCACAACTGAATATCAAGATGTTTATACCGAACAAGTGGACATTAAACCTTGGTCATTAACTAAACCTGTTGCAGTATTAATTTGCTTAGCCTCTATTTCAATGTACACTTTCTTAGCTCAAAATGTAGGCACATGGCTAATGCCAACTTATTATGTAGTCGCAACACTTGCTATTGCTTATGTTATCTGGTCTATCATTCAAGCTTTACGTCATACACAAACCAGAAAAGTTGTTGCATAATAAAAATAAGTCATCTTAAGTAAACCGCTAATATGCGGTTTACTTTATTAACTAAAGTATTTTGCTATGTTAGAAACTTCTCTTTTACCCAATATTATTACTTTCTTGTCCACTATTCACCCTTTTGATCTTCTCTCCAAACATGATCAACAGGCCTTAGCTGGCGTTGTCGATATCCTCTATCTCACAAAAGATCAAACATTAGAACAACAACAATTAGTTGGTAAAGGTTTATTTATTATTCGTTCTGGTGCGGTTGAACAGCGGTTGCCTTCAGGCGAATTACGCGCAAGATTAACTGATGAAGATCTTTTTGGTTTTAGCCAGCTCAATCAAGAAGGAAGCGGTGATTATCACGTTATTGCTATCGAAAATACACTATTATATCGTATTCCTCGATCAAAACTATTTGAATTAATTGAAAATAATCCAGCAATTCGTCATCATTTTGCTGCGAAAGAAAGCGTTCGCTTAGCTCACTCTACTACACATTTAGCCGAAGAAGCTATTTATTTGAAAACAGTTGAAACGGTTATGAATCGACAAATGGCGATTGTTTCACCTAATTGTTCTATCCAAGATACCGCTAAAATTATGGTAAAAATGCACCGTTCTAGTGCGTTAATTATGCAAGATGATAAGTTACTTGGCATTATTAGCGATCGTGATATAACTAAACGTGTGGTTGCGGAAGGGATAACGATTGATCAGCCTATTAGTTTAGTAATGACAAAAGAGCCTCAGGTCATTAATAAATCTGCATTGCTCATTGAAGCAGTCGAAATGATGATGCAACATAATGTGCGTAGTTTACCTGTGGTTGAGGAAAACAATGTTATTGGCGTATTAACCGCAACCAGTTTAGTTGAAAAAAGCAAAGTACAAGCCGTCTTTTTAATTAGTCGTATTTACCGCCAAGAATCCTTAGAAGAATTGCTTGCTTTAGTACCACAAAAACAAGCTGTATTTCTTACATTACAAGAAGCAGGCACTGATGCACAAATCATTCAACAGATGCTTACTTTAATCGCAGATGCCTTTACCAAACGATTATTACAACTTGCCGAACGTGAATTTGGTCCAGCACCTATGCCTTATGCTTGGTTTGCTATTGGTTCTCAAGCACGACAAGAAATGCACCTTAATTCTGATCAAGACAGTGGATTAATTCTCGCTCGCCAGCCAACATCAGAAGAGCAAGATTATTTCCAACGTTTAAGCAATTTCGTTTGTTCTGGTTTAAATGCGTGTGGTTATCCTTATTGCGAAGGCAATATGATGGCAAATCAAGCAAAATGGTCAGTATCTTTAGCTAAATGGAAAGAATATTATCGTCAATGGGTATATAACCCTGATCCACAAGCTCTACTTGATATTAGTGTCTATCTTGATATTCGTTTCTTATTTGGCGATGAATCACTGGTAGAAAGTCTCCAACACACCATTCTTATGCATATTAAAGGCAATAACCGCTTTTTAGCTTTGCTCATTGCAAATTCATTACGGATTAATCCGCCATTAGGTATGTTCCGTCAATTCGTTTTAGCCAAAAATGGGGCAAACCAAAAAGTATTAAATATAAAACGACAAGCCGTTAATTTAATTGTAGAACTTGCTAGAGTTTATGCTTTAGCAGCGAACAATTTAGCCACAAATACAGTCGAACGATTAAAAATTGCTAGCAAACAAGGCATTATTAGCCAAGAAAGTCAGCAAGAATTATATGAAACCTTTTCATTCATCAACCAAGTTCGCTTATGTCATCAACAACAAGCCGTATTACAAGACAAGTCATTAACCAATGAAATTGAACCTACTTCTTTAACCTCGTTTGAACGAAATCACCTAAAAGATGCCTTCCGCATCATCGCTCGTTATCAAGAAGCAGCACAACTACGTTTTAATGCAAAAGGATTATTACGATGATTTGGCAATTTTGGCGAGATCCTTTAAAACAATTAGAAAAACAACGGCAACAAGCTTTAGTTACCCAACGCATACCTGAAGTAGCCTTACCGTTATTTCAAGCTGCCTTACCATCAAGTCATCAACCATTAAACGAACTGACTTTCGTGGCATTAGATTTTGAAACATCAGGATTAGATGCAAACCAAGATCGTATTCTCTCTATCGGTACAGTGGAAATTCAACAACAAATTCTCTCTTTATCAACTTCACAACACTACTACCTTTCTGCAAGTGATGCGATTAAACCAGAAACAGCCATTATTAATCACATTCGACCAGAAGTATTAACACTAGGATTAAATGAACAAGAATGCTTACAGCGCTTAATCCCTTACTTAGCAGGAAAAATTATTATTGCCCATTGCGCTTCTATTGAAAAAAGCTTTTTACGTCAAATCTTAGGACTGCCCTCAACAATACCACTGCCTTTAATCTTTTTGGATACCCTCGTGCTAACTCGCACACTATCTGATTATCAAGGGCAATATAATCCTGACTTACGCCTCACCGAAATTCGTCAAAAAATAGGATTACCCGCTTATTTAGCCCACAATGCTATCGCTGATGCGATTGCAACTGGAGAACTCTTTTTAGTATTAATGGCAAAGATCTTTAATCACCCACAAACCACTTTAAAGCAAATTATTCGTCAACAAGGCAACATTATTTAATTTTTTTATTTCAAATTGGCTTTGAAAATAAAAATTTTATTCATAAAAAACATTATCTAATAAAACAGAAAAATAGTTAAATTTTATTAACCTTCTGTAATTATATACTACCTTTTATCTAAATTTTTCATCACTTATCTAATCAACATCAAATCCAAATAAAAACTTAATCTATTGATATATAAAAATTTTATAAAAACTCTTTTTCCTTACCATCTTTTTTTCACAAAGAAAGTCATAAAATTTTATATGAAAAAATGAGATACATTTCACAATTCTTTAACTTCATAATTGTCATAAAATTTCCTTAATGCTATATATAACAACAGATAATTTATTTCAAATTATCATTATTTGGAATTTATATTCTTTTCATTGACGTTTTATAGAATATAGTCGTATTTCCATCGTGATTAACTCAACTTACAAGGCTAATCTTATGATGAAAAAAACATTATTAACTGTGTTATGTAGCGGCTTATTATTTACTGCACAAGCGGCAACAGCAAAAACTTATGTCATCGGTGCGCCAATGAATTCCTTTGCCGACAAATGGCAAACTTATCTTCAAGATGCAATTCGTGATTTTGATAAAAAACATGATGATGTGGTTATCAAACTTGCTGATGCAAATGCTGACTCAGCAAAACAATTAAGTGATGTTGAAACATTTATTGATCAAAAAGTTGATGCGTTATTAGTCGTCCCTAATGATCCTAATATTGTGAAAGCGATTGGTCGTAAAGCGAAAAATGCAGGTATTCCATTAATTATTGTGAACCGCCGTCCAAATGATGATGACTTAGAAAAATACGTTACCAGTTTTGTGGGTTCTGATGAAATTGAAGGCGGACGAATCCAAGGTAATTACATCGTAAATGCTCTTAATGGTAATAAAGGTGAAGCATTAATTCTATTAGGTCCATTAGGACAAGATGCGGTAACTAAACGTACCCAAGGAAATAAAGATGTCTTCAAAGATCATAAAAATATCACTATTGTGGCAGAACAAGAAGGTAAATGGGAACGTGATAGAGGATTAGCTATTGCGGAAAACGTATTATCAGGTCAAAAAGCAATTAATGTTGTCGTAAGTAATAATGACGAAATGGCAATCGGTGCAGTATTAGCCTCGCGTAAACTAGGTATCAAAGACGAAAATATTATTATTGTTGGTCTAGATGCGACACCAGATGCGTTAGAGTATTTAGGCAAAGGGCTTGATGCAACCGTATTCCAATCTGCACAAGGTCAAGGCTACGCTGGTGCCGAAACAGCTTATCGCGCAGCAAAAGGCGAGAAAGTTGAAAAAATTAACTGGGTTCCTTTTGAACTCGTTACTCCAGACAAAAAAGAAGAATATCAAGCAAAATATAAATAAATAACATGAGAATGGAATAGACATAATATTCCATTCTCTCTTTTTACTTGTATTCCTTAATTTAAACAAGGAGTAACCCATGTTAAGAAAAATAT
Organism: Gallibacterium trehalosifermentans; assembly: GCF_042433055.1. Classification (NCBI taxonomy): domain Bacteria; kingdom Pseudomonadati; phylum Pseudomonadota; class Gammaproteobacteria; order Pasteurellales; family Pasteurellaceae; genus Gallibacterium; species Gallibacterium trehalosifermentans. The sequence continues at coordinate 177,664 of NZ_JBHLWB010000009.1, read as the reverse complement.
TGATTTTCGTTGTAGGATTTTTATTTATACCTTATTTATCCGCTAAATCAATCACGATTGGCATCACTATGTATAGCTTATCTGATAAATATCCTACCTATCTACAAGACGCAATGAAAAAATTTGCTGAAGAACATACAGATATCAAATTGCGTTTTGCTGATGCTAATGGCGATCCAACAAAAATGCTTAATGATACTGAAAATTTTATTGATGCTAAAGTTGATGCCATTATTGCAATGCCTACTGATCCTAAAATAGTTAAGGCCATTGGATTAAAAGCTAAAAAAGCCAAAATTCCTTTTGTTGTTGTTACGGTCAAACCTAATGAAGAGGATATGAAATATCTGACTAGCTATGTTGGTTCCGAAGAAATTATCAGTGGAGAGATGCAAGGAGAATTTACTGTTAATGCGCTCAACGGCAAAGCAGCCAATGCAATTATCTTGCTAGGTCCTCTTGGATTAGATGCACAAATTAAGCGAACTGAGGGAAATAAAAATATTCTATCTAAACACCCTGAAATAAAAATTATTGCCGAACAAGAGGCAAAATGGGATAGAGCAAAAGCAATAGAAGTCGCTGAAAATTTACTTTTAGCACACAAAAATATCAATGTTGTTTTAGCGAATAATGATGAAATGGCTATTGGCGCATTATTAGCAGCAAAAAAACTAGGTTTAAAAGATGATGATTTAATTATTGTAGGAATTGATGCAACACCTGATGCCTTAGAATACTTAGGTAATGGATTAGATGCAACCATATATCAATCTGCTTCGGGGCAAGGTCGAATCAGTGTTGAAATGGCATACAAAGCTGCCATGGGTGAGACAGTTCCTCTCTATAACTGGATTCCTTTTGAACTAGTAACACCAGATAAAAAAGAACAATATATTAATAAATACAAAGAATAATAATTTGTTAAGAATTAAGGAGTTCTAAATGGATTCATTAACCCACACCCCTTATATTTTAGAAATGCGCAATGTTTCTAAAACCTTTCCTGGGGTTAAAGCACTAGATGGCATCAATCTAAAAGTAAAAAAAGGTAGCGTTCACGCATTAATGGGTGAAAACGGTGCAGGTAAATCTACCTTGATGAAAATCTTATATGGCATTTATACCCCTGATGAAGGAGGGGAAATTATCTTAAATGGTAAGCCATTCCGCCCATCTCGCCCAATCGATGCAATTCGTAAAGGCTTAACAATGGTACCTCAAGAAATCTCTCCTGCTGCTAATCTTACTATTGCTGATAACTTTTATCTGGGGCGAGAATTAACTAAAGGAAAGTTTTTCCTCAATCAAAAAGAGATGGACGAAAAAGCAGCCAAGATCTTACAAGGGCTTGGTATTCCTATGGACGTAACGGTCAAAATGTCTGATGTTTCTGTCGCAAAAGCACAATTAGTTGCGATTGCAACTGCGGTTTCAAACAATGCAAAAGTCATTATTATGGACGAACCGACTACTGCGTTAACTGAAACTGAAGTTGAACAACTTTATAAAATTATTGAAACAGTTAAGAATCATGGCATTGCAATTATTTTTATTTCTCACAAATTAGATGAAGTCTTCCGTGTATCTGATGAAATTACCGTAATTCGTGATGGACAATATATTGGTACAAAACCAGCCTCTGAAGTTAGTAAAGATGAATTAATTTCAATGATGGTAGGGCGTGATATGTCCGAAATGTTCCAACGAGAACGAGTAGATATTTCAGATGAAATCGTCTTAGAAACAAAAAATTTAACACGTGCAGGAAAATATCAAGATGTCAGTTTTCAAGTGCGAAAAGGGGAAATTTTCGGCATTGCGGGTTTAGTTGGTGCAGGGCGATCAGAAATTGTTGAGGGCTTATTTGGCTATAAACCAGCTGATAGTGGCGAAATTTATATTCACGGACAAAAAGCTGACATTAAAAACCCACTAGATGCGATGAAATACAAAATCGGTTTTGTTACAGAAGATCGGAAATTAACTGGTTTATTCCTAAATTTAAGTATTACCGACAATATGATCATGCCGAAAATGTCGCCTTATTTAGAGAATTTTTTAATTTCAGTTACTAAAGCACAACGTACCGCCCTTGAACAAAAAGATAAGTTAAAAATTAAAGCGCCTAATGTTGAGGTGATAACCAATAATCTTTCTGGTGGAAATCAACAAAAAGTATTATTAGCACGTTGGTTATTACTTGAGCCTGATATTTTGATTTTAGATGAGCCAACGAAAGGTATTGATGTTGGCGCAAAAGCGGAACTGTATAAATTAATGGTTGAACTTGCTAAACAAGGCAAAAGTATCATTATGATTACGTCTGATATGTTGGAATTACTCTCTATGAGCGATCGCGTCATGGTTATGCACGAAGGTCATCAAGTGGGCATTATTCCTCATCAAGAATTAACGCAAGAACGAGTGCTAGAACTAGCATCTGGTTTAACAAATAACTAAAACTTAACGTATGGGGAATTAATTATGTCGAATGATATGATGAAAAAACTGTTAAATGCTTATGGCATGGTTCTTATTTTAATTGCACTGTTTTTAGTGTTATCCGTTTCGATTGATGGCTTTTTCTCTGCACGAACTGTCTGGAGTATTATTGAACAAGTATCAATGTTCGGAATTATTGCTATCGGAGTAACCTTTGCGATTGTAACAACGGGGATTGATTTATCTTCTGGTTCTATGGTGGCATTAACTTCTGTAGTCGCCGCTTCTATTGTTACTGGTGGAGATAGTGTCAGCGCCGCATTTCTTGCCTTTGCGCTTTCTATTGCACTAGGTGCCTTACTTGGTGCAATTAACGGTGGTTTAACTGCCATCGGATCAATTCCACCGTTTATTGCCACACTTGGTATGATGATTATTGCCCGTGGTGCTGCACAACTCTACTCTGATGGTCGTCCGATTGATGCATCTTCTGAAGCCTTTACTTGGATTTCAGATGTCAATTTCTTTGGTTTACCTGGATTAGTGATTCTGTATATTTTAGTGGTTATTGGCGCACATATTCTTTTAAGCAAATCAACCTTTGGTCGCCATGTCTATGCCGTTGGCGGTAACTTAAATGCGGCAAAAATTTGTGGAATTAATACCACCAAAACCTTAATTTGGGTTTATATCTTAGCTGGTGCATTATCAGGATTAGCGGGAGCAATGTTAGCCGCTCGTACTTACGCAGGTAACCCATCTTACGGATTAGCTTGGGAATTAGATGCGATTGCTGCTGCGGTAATTGGAGGCGTATCCCTTAGTGGTGGTATTGGTACCATTCCAATGTGTGTCATTGGAGCATTAATTATTGGGACAACCAATAAAGGTCTAAATATGCTTGGTGTTGACCCATATTGGCAACAAATTGTAAAAGGAATGATTATTGTCGTTGCGGTATTAATTGATACCTTAAAACGTCGTAAAAAAGGTAGTTAAGTAACATTAATTCTACTTCATAACAAAAATGGCGAGAACTTTCTCGCCATTTTTATTTTTATTTACCTAAATTATCGAAAAAACGTTTTACCCCATCTAAAAAGCCACTTTCTTTAGGACGATGATGATTTCGCCCCTCTAAGCTTTTTTCAAATTGTTGTAATAGCGCTTTCTGTTCTTTATTTAATTTCACTGGTGTTTCCACAATCACACGGCAAATTAAATCACCTTGATAATGTGAACGTGTTGAGGTTACCCCTTTCCCTCTCAAACGGAAAAGCTTACCTGTTTGCGTTTCTTCAGGGACTTTTAATTTTACTTTACCATCTAATGTTGGGACTTCAATTTCACCACCCAATGCAGCTAAGGTGAAACTGATAGGGACTTCACAATAAAGATTATTGCCATCTCGTTGGAAAATATCGTGTTCTTTCACATGAATCACAACATAAAGATCGCCTGCTGGCGCACCATTTTCTCCCGCCGCTCCTTCACCATTTAAACGAAGTTGACTACCAGTATCTACACCAGCTGGAATTTTAACGGAAAGATTTTTATGTTTATGTACTCGACCATCACCATGACAACTATCACAAGGTTGTTCAATAATTTTTCCTGCACCATGACAATGCGGACAAGTTTGCTCTTGTACAAAGAATCCACTTTGGCGACGAATACGACCTGAACCATGACAATAGTTACAAGTCTCAACTTTCGAGCCAGATTTTGCACCACTACCATGACACGTATCACAGGTTGCTAATGTTGCAATACGAATATCTTTGCTCACCCCTTTAACGGCTTCCTCTAGCGTGATTTCAATGTCATAGCGGAGGTCTTCCCCTCGTACCACACGTTGACGACCACGCCCACCACCGAACATATCACTAAATATATCACCGAAAATATCACCAAAATCGGCTCCACCAAAGCCACTTGCACCTGCTCCACCATGCTCAAACGCAGCATGTCCATATTGATCATAAGCAGCGCGTTTTTCTTTATCTCCTAGCACCTCATAAGCTTCTTGTACTTCTTTAAATTTCGCTTCTGCTTCTTTATCACCAGGATTACGGTCTGGATGCAATTTCATTGCTAAGCGTTTATAGGCTTTCTTAATTGCTTTTTCATCATCTGATCTTGCAACGCCTAACACTTCATAATAATCACGTTTTGCCATTATCTTTTATCTTCTCTGTTGTAAAGTGGATATGCCCACTATTGCAATATATTTTCTTTACTTAACTCGATCTTATTAGTGAATTTACCCACTCAGATCTCTACTTAGACTTATGTATTTTTTTATATGCTTCAATATAACGATATTCAGATGATTGCTTATCTAAACATTTACTCTCATAAATTCTCCCATTAAGGTTTTGATTTAGCGTAAAACCATTTTTGATGAATTTATTAAAAGTTAATTGAATATCAGCTTCTTTAGTTGATGAATAAATCTTAAAAGCCTTAGCTTCTATCTGCTTAAGTTCATCTATTTCCTGAAGTTGCTCCCAAACATCAGGCCAGATAATACGTTTAAAATTAGTCTGTTTTAAATGATAAGTTAAATCATTATCTGATAAATTCCACGTGCCGTTATGTACTCTAAAATATCTTAATGGCGATCTGAAATAATTTTCAGGATCTTTTCCTACAAACCTATCCAAACTATGATCAAAAATATAATTATCATCTTCTAAAGTACCATCAGCCTTTAAAGTAATGACATCAAGCATTCCTACACCCACATCTTTATATGCGGTTGAGCAAACCCACTCCCCAACTAAAGCATCTTTACTTAAGGGTTGATGAGTATTAGAACAGGCTGCCAAAAATAATGTTGGCAATAACGCTAAATATCGTTTTTTCATCTTTATTCCTCATATACCCAAAAAGGGCGTATTACTACGCCCTTTTATTTTTATTCAAAGACAATTATTTATTGTCTTTAACTTCTTCAAACTCAGCATCAACAACATCATCGCCGTTGTTCTTTGCACTACCTTGTGCTTGTTGCTGTGCTTGACCTGCTTGCGCTTGTTGTTGGACAGCTTGCATTAATTTTTCTGCAGCTTGAATTAATGCTTGTGTTTTTGCTTCAATTTCCGCTTTATCTTCACCTTTTGCTGCCGCTTCAAGATCGCTTGCTGCTTTCTCAATCGCTGCTTTATCATCTGCTGCAAGGTTTTCACCAACTTCGCTTAATTGTTTACGTGTTGAGTGAACTAAGTGATCAGCTTGGTTACGCGCTTGCACTAACTCTTCAAATTTACGGTCTGCTTCTGCATTCGCTTCAGCATCACGCACCATTTGTTGAATTTCTTCATCACTTAACCCTGAAGACGCTTTGATAGTGATTTGTTGTTCTTTACCTGTACCTTTATCTTTCGCAGAAACATGGATAATACCGTCAGCATCAATATCAAATGTTACTTCAATTTGTGGCATACCACGTGGTGCTGGGTTAATTCCTTCTAAGTTAAATTGACCTAATGATTTATTATCAGCTGCACGTTTACGCTCACCTTGTAACACATGGATAGTTACCGCACTTTGGTTATCTTCTGCGGTTGAGAAGACTTGTGATTTCTTCGTTGGAATCGTCGTATTCTTTTCAATTAAGGTTGTCATTACGCCGCCCATGGTTTCAATACCAAGTGATAATGGGGTTACGTCAAGCAATAATACGTCTTTCACATCACCCGCTAATACACCACCTTGTACTGCTGCACCAATCGCCACTGCTTCATCTGGGTTAACATCTTTACGTGGTTCTTTACCAAAGAACTCAGCCACTTTTTGTTGCACTAATGGCATACGTGTTTGACCACCAACTAAGATCACATCGTTGATTTCAGAAACACTTAAATCCGCATCTTTTAATGCCACACGAATTGGTTCCATTGATTTTGCAACAAGATCTTCAACTAAAGATTCTAATTTCGCACGAGTCAATTTGATGTTTAAGTGTTTTGGACCAGTCGCATCTGCGGTAATGTATGGAAGATTTACATCAGTTTGTTGTGCAGAAGAAAGTTCAATTTTTGCTTTTTCACCCGCTTCTTTCAAACGTTGCATTGCTAATGGATCGTTACGTAAATCAATGCCTTGTTCTTTTTTGAACTCATCAACTAAATAGTTGATCACACGGTTATCAAAGTCTTCACCCCCTAAGTGAGTATCACCATTGGTTGCTAAAACTTCGAAAGTTTTCTCGCCATCAACTTCATCAATTTCAATAATAGAAAGGTCAAATGTACCACCACCTAAGTCATATACCGCAATCGTATGATTACCATTTGCTTTATCCAATCCATACGCTAATGCCGCAGCAGTTGGTTCGTTAATAATACGTTTTACTTCTAAACCTGCGATACGCCCTGCATCTTTAGTTGCTTGACGTTGTGCATCGTTAAAATATGCAGGTACCGTAATTACCGCTTCAGTAACCGCCTCACCCAAGAAATCTTCTGCTGTTTTCTTCATTTTTTTCAATACTTCTGCAGAAATTTGCGGTGGTGCCATTTTCTCACCTTTTACGGATACCCACGCATCACCATTATCCGCTTTAGTGATTTCAAATGGCATAATGCTTACATCACGTTGTACTTCTTCATCAGTAAAGCGACGACCGATTAAACGTTTAATTGCAAATAAAGTGTTTTTTGGATTAGTTACTGCTTGGCGTTTTGCTGGTTGACCAACAAGCGTTTCGCCATCTTGGGTATAAGCAATAATTGACGGGGTTGTACGATCTCCCTCTGCATTTTCAATCACACGTGGTTTATCACCGTCCATTACGGCTACACATGAGTTTGTTGTACCTAAGTCAATACCAATAATTTTTCCCATAATCGTTATTCTCCTGATTTTAAATTCATTTTTGACGTTCGACTAAATAAGGATCTTTTTTAGAATTACAAGAGGCAATTTTTAAATTTTTCTCTCAGTAAATTGATTTCCTTATCATACGTGCCACACTAAATTGACGTAAAAATTAAATTTTCAAGGGGTGAATTAAAAAAAATTTTATTTTTTCAATTTATTTACTAGATTACAGAAATTTTTGCTTGATTTTACTAGCACTTGTTACATTACTGTGTATAGTTAGCAGATGTAATTTTTCTTTAACCAATGCAGTAACCTATGAGGTCTTATGAATCCATCATTACAACCTTTCGAACAAGCACTAATTGAAATTGTGAAACAAGATGTTGTGCCTGCCTTAGGCTGTACCGAACCGATTTCACTAGCCTTAGCAGCAGCAACAGCGGCGAAATATTTAGGCAAAACACCTGCAAAAATTGCTGGCAAAGTTTCACCTAATTTAATGAAAAACGGTTTAGGTGTTGCTGTGCCTGGAACAGGTATGGTTGGCTTACCGATTGCAGCTGCTATTGGGGCGATTGGTGGTGATCCTGATGCTGGACTAGAAGTATTAAAAAATATTTCTCATGAACAATTAACTATCGCAAAAGCCTTATTAAGCAATGGCTTAGTTACTGTTTCCATTAAGCAAACTGATCATATTCTTTATGCCGAAGCAACACTGTATGCGGGAGAGGATTGGGTACGCGTCGTCATTGAAGATCAACATACCCAAATTATGTTAATTGAAAAAAATGGTGAAACACTTTATCAAGCAGAATCTCAACAAGCGAGTAATCACGATCAACATGGCATTTTTAACCAATTAAAAGCAAAGGATATTTTCGATTTTTCAATGCAAGTTGATTTAGCCAAAATTGACTTTATCAATCAAGCCGAAACATTAAATGCTGCCTTATCACAAGAGGGATTACGCCAAGATTATGGTTTACATATTGCGCGTACTTTGCAAAAACATATTGGTGATGGTTTACTCTCTGATGATTTATTATCCAGAATTATGATTCATACTACTGCCGCGTCAGATGCACGTATGGGTGGTGCAACACTTCCTGCAATGAGTAACTCTGGCTCTGGCAATCAGGGCATTACAGCTACTATGCCTGTTGTGGTTGTCGCTAATCATCTCAATGTGAGTGAAGAACAACGTACGCGAGCATTATTTCTTTCCCATTTAATGGCAATTTTTATCCATAGTAAATTACCAAAACTCTCTGCACTGTGTGCCGTAACCACAGCAGCAATGGGTAGTTGTGCAGGCATTTCTTACCTGATTACCAATAGTTTTGAAACGGCTGCTATGGCTATCAGCAGTATGATTGGTGATATTAGTGGTATGTTGTGTGATGGTGCCGCTAATAGTTGTGCAATGAAAGTGTCCACTAGTGTTACCTCTGCCTATAAATCAGTCTTAATGGCAATGAATCAGACTGGCGTTACTGGTAATGAGGGTATTGTTGAACATACGATTGATCGTAGTATCGATAATCTATGTGCATTAGCTTGTAAAAGTATGCAGCACACCGATTTTCAAATCATTGAAATTATGGCAAATAAACCTCAAAATCAATGCAAATAACTCCATTTTTAACAAAGAAACATATTTAGAAGGAAAATTATGATGCAAAAGAAATTGGCTATTATCCCTGCAACAATCCTTGTGCTTGGCGGTATATGGATCGGCGGAGCTTGGTACACAGGTAAACAAATTGAACAAATTTATCCAGAAGAAGTTGCGGCAATAAATCAAAATCCTTTAATTCAACTAGAAAATATCAAATTTCAACGACACATCTTTTCCAGTGAAATGCAATATGATGTAAAAATGGGCGATAAATCATTCCCTGTACAAAGTCATATTTATCATGGACCATTACCAACAAATCTGTTATCGCAATCTTCCTTTCAACCTCTGATGGCTTCTGTTGAAACCACGTTAATCAAAAATGAACAAACCGAACCCTTTTTTAAACTCTTTAGTAAAGCACAACCGTTCTTATTGACGACAAACGTTGATTATCAACAGCAATTAAATCTTAATTTAGCGATTAGTTCAGGTAAATTACAAACAGAAAAAGGACAGGCTAATTGGTCAGATAGCCAATATCAGTTGACGCTTGATAAAGAGAAAAATATTCACTATCAAGCAACGTTAAATCATTTGGATTTAAATATTATTACAGATCAACGCAATGAACTTCCCAGCAAAATTCTAATAGAAGAATTTGCTACTCAAGGTGATTTACAGTTAACCCAATGGAAATATTTACCTGTTGGCAAAGGCACCAGTAAAGTTAAACGATTACAAATAGAGCAACTGTTAAAAAAAGAGGGAAACCAAACTTTTTCAATTACTTATGAAAATCAAATTAGTCATGAGGAATCTAGCAAAGACGGCGATTTTTTCTCAATAAAATCAGAAGGTACGATTGATAATGTCTTAATTAATCAGCAATCCTTATATGCGCAAAAAGCTAAATTTGAGTTAAATCATTTACAAGGAGAGGCATTCCAAAAAATTGTTGAGGCAGCATTAGAGAATGATCAAGCGAAACTAGGAAAAGCTTTGCAAACCATATTCACTAATCAACCTCAATTCATTATTGCGCCATTGGCGTTACATAATGCGAATGGACAGTTTGCTTTAAATAGTCATATTCAATTAGGGCAAATGGATTTTAAACAAGCTTTAGATAAAGGAAAGCTTGAAGATATTTTTAACCAATTACGTCTCTCCCTCGTCCTAGATAAAGCATTTCAACAACAATTTATTACAGGCATAATAAAAATGCTCTATACTCAACAAGCTGAAAAAACAATCAGCGATCAAGATGTAGAGAACATTCAAACGGGTATTCAAAGATTATTACAAGAGCAAGTAGTAAGAGGTATTTTGACTGAAACAGAGACATCTTATGAATTCAACTTTGAACAAAAAGACAAAAAGTTTTATCTCAACCAGCAAGAAATACCAAAAGAAGTTTTATTCTTTGCTTTACTACAATTAGTTACTGGATTTTGAGACAAGATAATTCCTGAGTAATCCCCTAATAACTACTCTTCAACTCACAAATAAGGCGTATGATATTTGAACGCCTTATTTGTTATTGCCTACTGATTAGTTTGTAGTTTTTACCCGTTTTCCCGTCTCCTATAAACATCTCCACCAAACAATATTCGAACAGCTTAGCTGTTGACAAAGCAAAACAAAATCAATAAAATGCAGCCCGCATTGCCCAATGGGGCTATTCCTCCTTAGTTCAGTCGGTAGAACGGTGGACTGTTAATCCATATGTCGCTGGTTCAAGTCCAGCAGGAGGAGCCAGATTTTTTTCTTTTGGTACTATTTTTTATTTGTCTCCTTTTATGAAATTTAGTTTTTATACCAAAAGAAATTTTGCCCATAGTTAAATAACTATGGGCTTTCTTTTTTCTCTATACTCTCATTTTTCATCTGGTAATGTGAGATTAAGGAAATAGCCTGCTTTATTTTCCTCAACTATAAATACAGATAATTCCTTTCGCCAATCACCTAACACGATTCGCTTTCTATTATTTGCTAATAAATGAATGGCTTGCCGATGCGTATGACCGTGAATCAGTTGACTTACCTGAAATCTTGCAAAAGTTTCTTCCACAGTATCCGCATTCACATTCATAATTTGCGCAGATTTGTCCTGTTTATCTGCTTGGCTTTGTTGACGAATTCGTTGTGCAAGCCTAATTCTGAAATTTAACGGTAAACAAAGAAACAGTTTCTGTAACCAACGTTGATGTACACGCTGGCGAAATTTTTGATAAGCCACATCATCAGTACATAACGTATCGCCATGACAAAGTAATGTCATTTGTCCATAGAGATCAATTTGATGATATTCAGGTAATAGTTGCACTCCAGTCTGTTTGGCAAAGCGTTCGCCTACTAAGAAATCACGATTACCATGACAAAAATAGCAAGGGATACCTTGTGTTGTTAAATGACGCAATAACTGTTTAATTTCTTGAATCGTTGCAGAATCTTCATCATCGCCTACCCAAAAATCAAACAGATCACCTAAAATATAAAGTGCTTGTGCTTGCGGTGCCACGTTCGTCATAAAATAACGAAACAGTGCTAATAAGTGAGGAGAATGCTCACTCAAATGTAAATCGGCAATAAAATAGGTTGGTTTACTCATGTTAAATTATCATTCATTAATGAAACACATACTATAAAGCATTTTTGCTATCCGTGCTTTCTTCTTTTGTACTTATCCTAGTAAATTCGCTATACTTGCTGCAATTTTTTTGAGGGATAACCTATGCTGAAATTACTTCGTATTTTGATTGTTATTATTTGCTGTATTCTTATTTGTGTCATTGGTTCTATTTATTCACTAATCCGTTTTAAAAATCCAAATAATGTCGCTCTTTTTGCTCATTGGTTCGCACGTTTACACCCCTTATTTGGTTTACAAGTTGAATACCGCTATCCTGAAGGTGCAGAAAAATTTGCGCGTTGTATCTATATCGGCAATCACCAAAATAATTATGATATGGTTACCATTTCACATATGGTAATGCCTCGCACGGTAAGCGTTGGAAAAAAAAGTCTCATTTGGGTTCCTTTTTTTGGTTTATTGTATTGGGCAACAGGAAACATTTTTATTGACCGCGAAAACCGTAGTAAAGCACACAATACCATGACCACATTAGCGAAACGCATTCATCAAGATAATTTATCTATTTGGATGTTCCCAGAGGGGACGCGCAGCCGTGGTAGAGGTTTGCTTCCATTTAAAACAGGCGCTTTTTATGCGGCTATCGAAGCGGGCGTTCCTGTTGTTCCTGTAGTTTGTTCAACAACACATAACAAAATTAATCTTAATCGTTGGCATAATGGTAAAGTCATTTGTGAAATGTTACCGCCTATTTCAAGCGGTGATTACAACCGTGAAACCGTGCGTGATTTTGCTCAATATTGTCATGATTTAATGGAACAACACATTGCGAAACTTGATGCAGAAATTGCAGAAACTCACCAGCGCATATAAATAATAAGGAGGAGGATTATGGGAAACGTTTCTCGTCGCCAATTTCTACAAAGCTCTCTGGCTGTTGCTGTTAGCAACAGCTTATCTCGTTATGCAATGGCGGAAGATAAAGTTCCTCTATGGATTCCTCCACTGACAGCTGTTGGGCGTGGCTCGCCAATTCTCTTAAATGCGCTAAATATCCAAAAATCATTTAATGGCAAACAAAAAGTTGATGCTTGGGGCTTCAATGATTTTTATCTCGGTCCGACTATCAAGATGAAACAAAAGGATTTTCTGCGTTTAACGTATCGCAATAGCCTAAGTGAAACGATTGCAATCAATATTCAAGGCTTACAAGCGAATGGTGAAATTTCAGGGAGCATCAATCGAAATATTGCACCGCAAACCTCTTGGTCGCCGATTATTCCAATCAAACAAAGTGCTTCAACTTGTTGGTATCATAGCGATACCATTGGGCGCTCAGCTTATCAAAGCTATCGTGGCTTAGCTGGAATGTGGATCATTGAAGATGAAGAGAGTAAGCAAAGCTTTATCCCTAATAAATACGGTGAAAATGATATTCCCCTGATTTTGCAAGATCTCACGCTCAATTATGAAGGGCAACAACTTTTTAATCTTGATAAAAACCAATTTTTAGGAAAACAGCTATTTGTGAATGGGCAGCGTAATTGCTTTTTGAATGTCCCGAGAGGTTTTGTTCGTTTACGTTTACTCAATGCCTCCGTTTCTCGCCCCTATTATTTAGCTTTAGATAACCAACAGCTACTATTAAAAATTGCCTCTGGTTTAGGTTTTCTACCAAAGCCACAAGCAATAACAACATTACTTTTAGCGCCTGGTGAGCGAGTTGAAGTATTAGTCAATTTAACACAGGGACAAACCGTTAGATTATTGGCTGGCAAAGATCACGGTATTTTTGATCAACTACGCAGTATCTTAGGCTTATCTGACAATCTCGAAAATAATCTTGTTGTAGAATTACGTCCACAAGGCTTAGCTTCTGCATTTACACAACAGCAGCCAACTCTACCTGACGCTAATCTAGGATTACCGTTAACACCAGTTAAAGAACGCACTTTTGCCTTAAATACACAAGATGCAATGATTAATCAACGCCGTTTTGATCCTCGCCGAATTGATATTGTTGCTAAATTAGATACGGTCGAACGTTGGATTCTCTCGGCCGATCAGCCAACAGGTTTCCAGCTACAGGGTGCGAAATTTTTAATTGAACAACAAAATGGCAAACGTTCTCCTAAAGATGAACTGAGTTGGACAGATACTGTGTGGGTAATGGGTGAAACCCGAATTTTAGTGAAATTTGAGAATCAATCTTCCAACTCTTACCCATTTATTTTTGGAGCCTCCAATTTGTTGTTAGCTGACAAAGGCTGTATGGGATTACTTGTTGTGCAATGATGATTTATGATGGCAACAACTTTGTCCACTTAGAGAATTAATAATTGGACAATCCTTACTGTCATCTCCAGGGCATTGTTCAGCTAATGTCATTAATTTTTCACGCATTTGTTGTAAACGCATTATCTGTTGATCAATTTCATTAATTTTAGCTAAAGTTTGTGCTTTAACGTCTGCACTACGCCGATGAGGGTTGCGATACAAAGATAAGAGTTGTTCACATTCTGGCAAGGAAAAACCAATTTCTCTCGCTTCACGAATTAAATTTAATGCCTCAATATGTTGGATTCCATATTGACGATAACCATTGGCACTACGACTCGGTGGAGTAATTAACCCTTTTTCTTCATAAAAACGAATCGCTTTTGCGGTTAAACTCGTCAATTTTACGACTTCATGAATATACATTCTTTTTTCCTTGACTCTTACCTTACAGGAGGGTTTATTGTAACACCGTTTTTTATCAAGATTATCTGAAAAACTTATTTAAGGAGCGCAATGATGATATTACTTAAACTCGCTGATCTATCTTGCCAACACTGTGTGAAAAACGTAACAAAAGCACTTAGTGCGTTACCAAAGGTTGAACAGGTTAAAGTATCACTACACTATGCGAGAATTGTGGGTGATGTTACAGCAGAGCAAGCTATGCAAACGGTAGAACAAGCAGGTTATCAAGCAGAAATCGCTACAGCCCCAGCTCACACTCTTGAACTTTCTGGGCTAAATTGCCAACATTGTATAAAAAGTGTTCGTGCGACATTAGAAAATCTACCTGATGTCGTGTATACCGATGTTGATCTGACTTCGGCAAAGATTTACGGTGATGCCAGTATAGAACAAGCTATCCAAGCAATAGAACAAGCAGGTTTTGCAGCAAAGTAGCGGATCAACGTGTTGTCAAATCCGTTCAACCAACAACACAACCTGTTGAACAACAACACGTTGAATCTCCGATCGAACAAACAAATAGCATAATACCTACTCTATCAGACAATATCCCAGAACAACTTTTCCTGCTCAAAGGAATGTCGTGTGCAGCTTGTGTAGCAAAAGTAGAAAAAGCGATTCAGCAAGTTGCAGGCGTGAGTCGTGTGCGGGTAAATCTGGCAGATAACACGGCTACTGTACTTGGCGGAAAAGCAGATCAAATTTGTCTTGCTGTTACCAATGCAGGTTATCAAGCTGAATTGGTCGAAGATGAAATAAGTCGTACTGCTCGCATTGATCAACAGTATCAACAAGAGATCCAACACAAAATCAAGCAAACTATTGTCGCCCTAGGTTCTGGTTTTGCATTAATGTTTGCGATGTGGTTTGATTGGTTGCCAAGTTATGCTGAATTGGGGTCAACACAACTGCTTACTTACCAACTGATTTATTTACTATTGAGTGGATTGGTGATTGCAGCTCTTTATTATTCAGGAAAACATTTTTTCATTCGAGCTTGGACTAATCTTCGTTATAAAACCACCTCAATGGATACGTTAATTGCTTTAGGGACATTGACGAGTTTATTGTTATCGTTATTGATTATCTTATTTCCACACGCGTTTAACCAACATCATCTCTATCTAGATTCTGGCTTAATGGTCGTTGGCTTTGTCAATATTGGCAAAATTTTAGAAAGTCGAGGTAAAAAATCCGCGACTAAAGCACTGTCTGCCCTTATGGATTTATTGCCTACTCAAACAACTATTATTGAAACTGGAATCAGTAAAACCATTGCCACCAAACGAGTCAAAATAGGCATGATAGTGCAGTTACAAACTGGCGATAAAGTGCCTGTTGATGGTACGGTACAAACTGGTGAGTTATGGATTAATGAAGCTATGCTTACTGGGGAATCGCTACCAGTCAAAAAAAGCATCGGTGATCAAGTAACCGCTGGCACCTTAGTGAATAACGGTGGTGGACACATTATTGCTACGCAAACAGGTCGCAATACAACACTTGCACAGATGATACACACTATCGATCAAGCACAAACGTCCAAACCAAAACTCGCTACATTAGTCGATAAAGTAGCGGCTATTTTTATTCCTGCTGTACTGATTATTGCTTTATTCACTTTCATTGGTTGGTTGATTGTTGGGGCTGCATTAAGTAAAGCAATGCTAGCGGCGATTTCAGTACTAGTCATCTCTTGTCCTTGTGCCTTAGGTTTAGCAATTCCAATGTCAATTATTGTTGGTACAGGACAGGCAGCAAAACTTGGTGTGTTAGTTAAAGAAGCCAATGGTTTACAACAGTTAACTCAAGTAAAACGAATCTTTTTTGATAAAACAGGTACCCTTACCACAGGAAAAACAACGGTAACTGCAGTTTGGCAACAAGATCCACATAGCTTCGCTGTTGCAGCCAGTATTGAACAACAAATGGTTCACCCTCTTGCTGATGCGATTATTCAATTTTCTCAACAGCAACAGTTACAAACTTTCTCGATTGAACGTAGCGAAATAATTGCTGGTAAAGGTCTGATTGCTACGCTGAATGGCGAAACTTGGCTACTAGGGAGTCAAGTGTTTATGCAAGAACAACAGATTGATCTTGCTCCTGCACAAATTTTTATACAAACACATCTACAACAAGCTGCTAGCTTAGTTTTTCTTGCACAAGGGAAACAATTAATGAATGTTTTTGCGATTAGCGATCAAATTAAATCCGATGCCCTTAATAGCATAAATCAGTTAAAAGAGGTGGGGATTGAGTGTGTCATGTTGACTGGTGATAATCCCAAAACTGCTAACGCATTTGCGCAACAGCTTGGTATCACTCAAGTTATCGCTCAAGCTACTCCCCAAACGAAAGCAGAGACAATTAAACAAAGCTCGCAACAAGTGATTACTGCCATGGTGGGCGATGGCGTAAATGATGCTCAGGCATTTGTGATGGCAGATGTATCCATTGCAATGGGCAGTGGGGCAAAAGTTTCCATGGAAACCGCTGATCTTACCCTGATTAATGCCAATCTCACTACATTAGTAAACGCAATTAACATAGCAAAGACTATTTTCCGTAATATTAAGCTTAGTCTATTTTTTGCTTTTATCTATAACTTAATCTTAATCCCTGTAGCTGCTTTAGGTTTACTCAATCCAATGTGGGCTGCCCTTGCTATGGCTTGTAGTTCAGTAACTGTTGTACTAAATGCCAACCGTTTAAGATATTTCCGTAATTAAACTATTCACGCTCTTGCAAATACCCATACAAGAGCGTGAAACTTCTCTAAATAAGAATAACTCTCAATTATTTGCTTTTATTTAGCGAATAATGCTTGCTTTTTATGCAAAATAGGCATAGCTTATTTTCCTTTAATTACTTTTTGTGAGGAATTTGTATGTCTAAATCATTGAAAAATATTAATAAAATTACTTTAGCCTTATCTATATATACGCTTACCACCTTTGCAAATGCCGATATTCTAACCTCTGTTCGCCCTTTAGGTTTTATTGCCTCTTCTATTGCAGAGGGTGTAACAAATACCCAAATTTTAGTACCCGCTGGTGCCTCTCCTCACGATTACAGTCTTAAACCCTCTGATGTAAAACGTGTACGTGATGCAGAATTCGTACTATGGGTAGGCGAAGATATTGACGCATTTTTAGCAAAATCGATTGAGAAACGTGATCCAAAAACCGTATTAACAATTAGTAAAATTGATGGATTGGCATCATTGCTAGGTAAAACCTCAGCTCACGACCACGACCACGACCACGACCACGACCACGACCACGACCACGACCATCAACATTCTGATCATCAACATGATGAACACAACCATGAGCATGCTGCCCATGATCACAATCATGTTAACGAATTAGAACAAGATTGGCATATCTGGTTTTCACCCACTATTAGTCAACGTGTTGCAGAACAGTTAGCCGAAAAATTAACCCAATCATTCCCACAACAAAAAGATAAAATTGCTGCAAATCTAACCGAGTTTAAACAACAATTAGCAGATAAAAATAAACAAATTAATCAACAACTTGTTTCATTTAAAGACAAAGGTTTCTATGTCTTCCATGATGCCTATCGTTACTTTGAAAATGCTTACGGTCTAAAACAAACAGGTTATTTCACAATTAACCCATTAATCGCACCAGGTGCAAAAAAATTAGCTGAAATCAAAGAGGAGATTAATGAACATAAAGTGCAATGCTTATTTGCAGAACCACAATTTACGCCTAAAGTGATTGAAACCTTACAACACAGTACAAAGGTGAATGTTGGTCAACTTGATCCAATGGGCGAGAAAATTAAATTAGGTAAGGGATCTTATACCGCTTTCTTACAACAAATTGCTGATGATTTTGCGAGTTGTTTGAAGTAACCTCAAAAGAAAGCAATATTTAACGCTAAAATATTCTCCTTCTTAACCTGACAGCTTCTATTCCGAGTAGGATCTGTCAGATTTATTTAGACCTATCTATCAATTTCGATATAGTTTATAAAAAAATCACTTTGCAGAAATCCATATAGAACATAGCATATACAAAATATATATACAAAAAGGAGATAGCTATGAGCATAGTAACTGCAACAGTTTTTATGAATAATAAAAGCCAAGCTATTAGAATCCCTAAAATGGCTGAATTACCACAAACAACTAAAAATGTGAATATTATCATTCAAGGTAATACGCGTATTATCACACCTCTCAATCATGTTTGGGACAGTTGGTTTAATGATTCAAATGCGGTGTCAGAGGACTTTATGCTAGATAGAGAACAACCTCAAATGCAAGAAAGGGAGTCATTATAATGCTAAAGTATATGCTAGATACAAATATCGTTATTTTTACGATAAAAAATAAACCAGCACATCTATTACCCCTATTTAATGAAAATCAATCTATGCTTTGTATTAGTTCAATTACACTAATGGAGCTAATCTACGGCGCAGAAAAAAGTGCAAAAGTAGCACAAAACCTATCCATTATTGAGTCTTTTTGTTCAAGATTAACTGTTCTCGATTATGACGAAAGTGCAGCCTATCATAGTGGTCAAATAAGAGCAGAACTCACAAAAATTGGACAGCCTATTGGTCCGTACGAAGTGATGATTGCAGGTCATGCAAGAAGTTTAGGCTTAACCGTTGTAACAAATAATATTAAAGAGTTTACTAAAGTAGATGGCATAAGAATAGTAGATTGGTGTAACGCGGAACAATAGTACAGTTCAAAAATAATTAAAATAACAGCATATAGCCATATACTCCAAAATGAGATCTAATAAAAATCTATTTCATATACACAATGTGATCTACTTTTCTTTTTAATGAGCCATAAATGACCATACTTATCACATTTACTATCAAAGCACTGTTTGAACCCATTCTTTTAGATAAGTTTAACTATCTATTTGTTTTAGATAATCTCGCTTAAAGCCTTTTGCCTAAAACTTTAAGCGAGTTTTTATTAACTTTTTAATGATCTAATTCATAGTCATAGTTTTTTATTAAACGGTTATGCTAAAAACCGTCCAATGACTTGTCCGCCAACCAAAATCCAAGTCATGAGGCTTGCGCAGAAAAAGCTGCCCAAGTGGATATAGCCTGTTTTTAAATAACACCAGTTGTAGATAAAAATTAGGGTGATAAATTGCGGGATAATCACTGCAAGCATCATCATCCAACGTCCGCCAAATTGGGGAAGACCGATGACATCAAAGCCAGGCCCGATTTGCATAAAGTTTGGAACAAAATGCAAAAGCCAAAGCACGATTAAGCCGCCTACGGCAACAAGTGTGAGTTTTGCTGTCCAAAGGAGCAAGGTTTTGGGAAAACCGCTTGCTAATTTTTGTTTCATCTGCACGCTTAAAATCAGCCCATTGTAAATGTAGAAAAAGGCGAGAATAGGCAGGAAATACACGAAAAATAAATTAAAGCGCTCTGGCGTGAGAGGTTTGAAAAATGGCCAGAGAAAACGAATTTCCACGCCAAAATACCAATGCACAAAAACAGCAATGAAATAGCACCACCCCAAAGCAATCAGGGAGAGCGTGAAAAAACGCCTCACAAGCGCTTTTGTAGAGATATTCTCTTGCATACTGCTAAGACCAAATTCTGTCAAAGAAAGCGCTTTTTGCCCCTTTTTCCACCAGATAAAAAAGATGAGATTTAAAAGTGCACTCACGACCAGATAAGTGATAATGCCATTGCCCATCTCAAGTGGCATAAACGGCAAGATTGCTGCAATCGGCTCATTTGCACCGCCCCATTGGGTAAGCAGCGGGTAGAGTAGCAAAGTGAGCAGAATATTGATGATGGCAAAAACACGCCATTTTGCAGGAGAAAGTGCTGTTTTATCAGACACTTTTTTACACACCACAGCAAAATAAGCGCTTTTTAATAAGCCATTGATGAAAAAAAGCGCAGAGCTAAGCATAAAAATCAGCGAGGCAAGCCCCATAAATTCTTTATGCCAGTAGCTATGATCATTGACATCAAGCGCTGAGATTTCATCTTTATTTTGCAAAATTTGCGAAAACCACGCAATCGCCTCACGATTACTCTCACTTGCTATCATCACGCCCAAATGCGTACCCGCCACCAAAGCGCTTTTTCTTGCTGTGCCAGCTTGGGTATCACCATACTGCTTGCCCCATTCGAGCGTTTGCGTATCCTTAAGCCCAAAAGCGCTTAATCTTGCAGGGTGGGTGATGAGGTTTTTCACAGGAAAAGTGCGCTCACGATAACCGCCAATCTCTTCATATAGCCCTTGCGTGAGCAGATAATTATGCACATCAAAATCCGCCCCATTGCCACTCAAGCCATTCACCGCTTTATGATCAGGGTTTAGCTTTGCCACACGCACGGCATTGAGCGCACCTGTGGAATGCCCAAAAATGCCTAAGCGCTTTTCATCCACAAAAGGCAAGGATTTTAAATACTGATAACCATTGTTTGCACCGCTCATATTCTGATTGCATGCAGGCAATTTGGTAGAATAGCCGTGCCCGAAATGATCAATTGCCAGCACCACAAAGCCACGCTTGGCAAGCTCAAGCGCACCAAAAGTGCTCACCGCTTCTTTATCGCTCTGATAACCATGCAAAGCGAGCAAACCAGGGGCTGGGTGCTCTTTTGTTGCACTAATTGGGCGATAGATTTTTGCCACCATCGGCTGCATTTCTTCGGTCATAAACTGTACAGTATTGACCTCAACATTGCCAAAATCTCGTTCAATTTGCGCAGAAAAATAACTCGCAATCAGGGTTAAAAATGCAAAAAAGATGGCGAGTAGATAAGATTTTTGCTTATACATTTCTTTCTCCTAACTCAGCTAAGATAGTTACCTGCCCACTATCAATTTCTTTCACTAACAAAGGCATAGCAAAGACCTTTTTCAGTTGAGAAGCATTAATATGTGAAAGTTTCATATCTTCAATAATACAAATAAAATTCTGACTAAACATGCCAAGTAAAATTTGATGTGCTTTTACCCCATGCTCTGCATTAGACGGTGAAGCTAATGAAATAAAATCAAAACCTATCGCTTTCAAATTTGGTGCAATATCAATTAAATATTGCGAGGCCTCAATGCTAACAGCACACCCTGCTTCCGCATACTGTGTTGGATTAGCAAAGCGCACCTGTTCTTGCCCCGTGCGAATTAAAAGTAAATCTGCTTGCTGAATCTCTTCAATATATGGTTCAAGATCTTGCTTGGTAATTAGGCTGGCTTTTCCTTTGGGAATATCAAGCAAAAGTGGTTTTTCATAGATAAATTGTGATAAAGGAAGCTCTGTGATACTTACTCCATTAGGATTAAAATGGCGAGGTGCATCAAAGTGTGTACCAAAATGATTAAAAAGGTGAATTTTTGCACTATTGTATACATCACCTTTGGTAATTTGTGTACAATATTCAATCTGTAAAGTAGGTTCTCCAGGAAAACCTGGATCTTGAACATCAAGCGGATAAGAAAGTAACGTATATTTCATGATTAATTCCTTTTTTGTTGAGCTAACAGCCATCTCATGATAGCTGGACTATTGAATACTGCGTCCCATGTATTATGCGGGTTATTATTAACAATCCCATTATCTCCAGCTTTTTGGTAACTAAACTCTGTATATCGAATATCTTTCCCACGTAATTGATCATGAAGGAGAGTATAGTTCTTTCTTGTACCTGCAACTGGGGAAACCTTATCTTCTTTACTATGGAAAAACCAAATTGGTATATCCTTAATAGGTGCTAAAAGATCTGTGGTTGCTTTACCATCTATCCACTCAACAGTGCCAGCTTCCCGCCCGCTCATTAATAATGCTCCCGCAAAAAATGTTGGTCTATCTAATAACAATGACATGGCACCTTCAGCACCTCTAGACAAACCAATTAGATAAACTCGATTCGTATCAATTTGAGGATTCTCTAAAATTGTTTTATCGATCATTTTTAATACTAATTGTCGTCTATTATTCGTTTGCCAATGAATTCCACCTTGTTGTCCTTTGGTAACGTCATCAAAAGGATCAAAAACCGTTTGATATTGTGGGGCTACAATAAAACTAGGAGAATAATCTAAAACACTTATTGCTCCCCGACTAGATAAGAGATGAGCGATATTATCTGAACCTACCTGACCGGAACCATGTAAGAAAATAACTAACGGATATTTCCTATTCTTTTCTAAATCAGGTATATACACTCGATAATTAAGGTAATTTTCCTTTGTATTCAAACTTACTTGTTTAGACTGAAACCGATCAATAATTGGATTCACGACATTTTCTGAGCTAGCACTAACAGTAATATGCCTTTCGCCCACTGTTTTACTATTCGTTAATTTAAGTAATCCTTTTTGCTTAATCACATACTGTAATCTGTTACCATAAAATTTAGGAACTTTATTACTTTGTACAACTTGCTTTGTAATAGGTGTACCTTGAGCGTCTATTGCTCTAAAATTCATTGGTTCTGTATTCGCTTGTTCTAATTCATAAGAATCAGCAAATTTATCTTCTTTATCTAAGACAAGAAATACCGTATCACCGATAGCAACATCATTTTGTTGCGTAATACCTTGTTGTGTATAAGCATCAACAATATGGCGATGACCTAGAACTTTATTATCTAATTGCACTTCAACTTGATATAAACCTGCTAATTCTTTACCTGATAAAATATCCGCTTCATATTGTAGAGCGATGCCAGATATTTTTTGTCCTTTTTCAGTTACTTGAGTAATCAGTTTTACCGCTTTAAATGAGCCATTTTTAATTTCATCTGGAATAGTTGTATTTGCTTGGATAAACAATGGCATAACTAAAAAAGGCAGAAAAAGAAGAGACGTGAATTTCATCATGATCATTTCCTTAAATTGTATATGCTCTATGTATGTTCTATACATAGAGCATTTGGATTAAAATCGACTACTACAATTTTTTATTTTGTAATCTCACATACAAAATAATTGCGGCAAGTACTACTAATGGGAAGAGTAAATCAAATACCGAACCATCTGATCCAAATATAAGGTTGGCAATAATCACACAACAACCACCTATTGCCCATGCAATCGTGGTAGGAATAGACCAGACAATCATTTGTTTCTTCACTTCACTAATGCCCATCATTCGATTCACGACCCAGAATAAACTATCATTGAAATAACCAAAGAACAGTGAACCCATGGTCGCAGCTTGTGCTGCAAGTAACATATTGACATTTGGCAATGACATTAGAATAGGGGCGGATATTGATGCCGCAGTAACCATGGCAACTGTTCCAGATCCTTGTATGAAACGAACTAACGTTGATACAATAAATGGAATTAAGATTGGGGAAATCGGTAGAGCAGCTACTTGTTCTGCGAGCTGTTTTCCTGCTCCACTATCACGCAACACCGCACCTAATGCACCACCAGCACCCGTAACAAGTAAGATAATACCCGCAGTTTTTACTCCCTCCTCAAGATGAAGCGAGGTAGTATGTTTATCTACATTAGGCAATAAAGAATATACCGCAACTAACACACTTATTGCTAATGCAACAATAGGACTTCCCACAAAGGCAATGATTTGGTATAAAGAGCTGTTTGCCATTTCAGGGAAAACTTTTTGTTTTATCAATAAGTCAACAATAGCTTTAATGAAAATCAGTACTATAGGTAAAATAATTGGTAACATTGAAAGAGTGAGGCTTGGTAGGTCTTTTTTCTCTTTCTCTGCAATATAATTATCATACTTATGTTTTAATTCTTCTTCGCTAAAGACTTGTTGATTGAATTCAGGATATTTTTTATCTAACCATTTCGCATAAAGAATCATCCCTATCACCGCTGGAATGGCAAACAACATTCCTAATAGCAACATTGCGCCTACATCTACCCCAAATAACCCTGCAACGCCTAATGGTCCCGGTGTTGGTGGAACTGTATGGTGAGTAACCACTAAACCACCTGCTAGTGCGACACCTAAGGTCAGAAGAGAGCGTTTTCCATTTTTAGCTAATGCTTTTGCCACTGGATATAAAATAACAAAGGCTGAGTCGACAAAAATAGGAATACTAACAACATAACCTGTAATAGCTAATGCCCATTCCTCTCTCTTTTTTCCTAAAAACTTGATGAAACTATATGCCATTTTTTCTGCAGCACCCGATACTTCTAGGATACTTCCCATCATGACACCTAAGCCAATGACAAGTCCAATGCTACCTAAAGTACCACCAAAGCCTTTAGAAATGACTGATAACGTATCAGAGGCATTTAAGCCCCCCACTAATCCAGCGATTGCTGATGCAATCAACATAGCAATAAATGCGTGCACTCTCGTACGCAATACTAAGTACAACAATACTGCTACAGCAATAATTAATCCTACTATAGGAATCGGCAAACCAAACATAATGATTTCTCCTGTTATAGATCTTTATTTATAAATTGATGAATAACATCAGCAAAATGATTATCAACACAGAAACCCAACGATAATGCTCTAACAATATCAATTTTTGCAGGCCAACTTGCGACAATATCATTAATTTTTGAGTCAACTTGGTAAGTTACTTTTTTAAGAATATCCTCCCCTTTAATATGAGCTAATTCTTGGAGCATTGCCTCAACAGTGATAGTAAATCCTGGAAGATTAATCACATGCCAATCACGAGCGTCTAATGGCGGTAAAGATAACGCATGAATGAAATTCGCTATTACCGTATCTGGACTAGATAACCATAGCGCTAAAGATTTATCGACTGGACAATTAGCAACTTCACCTGTTAATGGTTCACGGATAATTCCGCTCACAAATGATGATGCTGCTTTATTGGGTTTCCCAGGACGAATACAAATTGTCGGTAAACGTAAAACTATTCCATCTACAAAACCTTTTCTTGCATAATCATTGATTAATAGTTCACACATCGCCTTTTGCGATCCATAAGTAGATTGAGGCATTACGGCGGTTTTATCCTCAATGAGTGCAGGTAAATCTCCACCATAAACGGCCAATGAACTGGAGAAAATAAAGCGAATTTTTGGGTTTACAACCCGACATCTTTCTAGCAAATTACGTGTTGATAGGAAATTAATTTGGTAACCAAGATCAGGATCTTCTTCTGCATGACTACTCACTATTGCCGCTAAATGAAATATGGCATCAACATCTTTAGTTATCACTTCTTTGATCGATTCTTCTGAACGCAAATCCATTTTAATACTACGAACACGTTTATCCTGATTAGGAATAATAGGCTCATTAATATCAACTAAAATAAGTTCATCAACCATTACCTTTTCTTGCTGCAATAATGTTTTTGCTAATCTTTGCCCCAAAAATCCTTGTCCACCTGTAATAACGATTTTCATATTTGATCTCCCCAATGAATGCAATTATTTGCTATATTGCGCAAACCATACCAACCCATCTTCGGTTTTACCTCGTGGGTTATATTCACAACCTACCCAACCGTCATAACCGACTTCATCAAGTTTGTTGAAAATATGGGTATAGTTGATCTCACCTTCATCTGGTTCGTGTCGATCTGGTACAGAAGCAATCTGTACATGTGCAAATTTACCCTTTAAACGATCGGTTAAACGAGATAAGTTGCCATCTACATTTTGTGCGTGGAAATAGTCTAGTTGTACAAACACATTATCCCGATTGATTAACTCAACCAATTCTAAGGTTTGATATTGGCTAGAGATTAAATAATTCGGTTTCACTTGTGGGCTTAATGCTTCTAATAACACCTTAATACCATAAGGTTTAAATTTATCAGCGGCATAACGCACATTATCAATAAAGGTTTGTTTATATTTCGCATATTCTGTTGGATCTGGCACAACGCCTGCCATCACATGGACATTAGGGCAACCTAATGCAATGGCATATTCCAGCGCTAAATCAATATCACGATGACTATCTGCTTCTCGCCCAGGAATGGCGGATACCCCCCATTCACCAGCTGACACATTGCCAGGTGCGGTGTTAAATAACACTTGTTTTAAACCATATTGATTGAGTTTTGCTTTTAAAACTTCGGCTGGATATTCATATGGGAATAAGTATTCCACATATTTAAACCCTGCTTTGGCTGCTGCCTCAAAGCGCTCTAAAAATGGTACTTCAGTAAACATCATCGATAAATTCGCTGCAAATTTTGGCATGATTATTTCCCCCTATTCTTTAACTCTTCTACTTCTGCATCAGTGAGATAACGAATATTTTGTCCTTGCAAAATAAAGAGTAATTTTGCGGTTTCTTCCAACTCTTCGGTATTATCCACTGCATCTTGTAAGTCATTTCCACATACCACGACACCGTGATTTGCTAATAAAAATGCTTTTCCTTGATCTGCTTTTGCTGCAAGATCCCGCCCAATCTCAGCAGCACCTGGTCGATAATAAGGAATCACTGGTAATTGCCCTACTCGCATCACGTAATAAGGTGTAAACGCCTTCATTGCATTACTGTAATCAAGGTCTGCTTTACAAGATAACGCGGTTAAATAGGTTGAATGTAAATGGACAATGGCATTGCATTCTGGTTTCTTTTCATAAAGTGCTAAATGGAAAAAATACTCTTTTGATGGTTTTTTCCCACTTAATACATTGCCCTCACCATCAATTATCGATAATTCATCTTCTTTTAAACGACCAAGTGAAGAACCTGTTGGAGTAACTAAAAAACGATTTTCAGCTAAACGTACTGAAATATTCCCTGCACCACCAACACTGAACCCTCGCTCAAATAGCGAGCGAGAGAGTTCAACTAATAAGGTTTTAATTTCTTGTTCACTCATTGCATCATCTCCTGAGCCTGACTGAAAAAGGCCTCATGTCCAAAATTGCCTGATTTCAATGCAAGATAAACAGGAGCATCTAATGTGGCTAACCAAGGCACACCTGGTGCAATTTGTTTACCGATACGGAAACCTTTAAAACCAAGTTGTTGCACTACAATACTTGAAGTTTCTCCGCCTGCTGTAATGAAATTGGTTACGCCATAATCACGCAATCTACCAGCCAGTTGTGCAAAGGTGTGCTCAATCGCTTGACTCGCTACCTCTGCCCCAAACTTTTGTTGAATCTGTTTTAGTTGTTCTGGTGGTACAGTGGCATAAACTAACGGCGCATATGGATCCGCTAAATGTTTCACTACCCACGAGAACAGTTCTTCCACGAAATCATCTCTAGTCAACGCCTGTTCAACATCTAACCATTTTGTCGCCGCTTTTTGTTGATAATCAGCAACTTGCTTATTGGTCATCACAGAACAAGAACCAGATAAAATGACGGTTTTCCCTTTTGGCGGCACAAATGCTTGATGTGTTTTGCCTTGTGCTTGGTGTTTTGCCATATAAGCAGCTAAACCAGAACCACCTGTTACTAACTTCATCTCGCTAATCGCTTGTGCTAAAACATCAAGTTGCGCATTATCGACCGCATCTACCACTGCATAGCGATAACCTTGTTGTTTTAATTGTGCAAAGCACTGTTTAACATTCTCCGCGCCTTTGATTACCTCGGCATACGGTACTAACCCCGTTTTTCCTTTTGCTTGGCAATCCATCAAACGGAGCAAATTCGCATCTTTCATTGGTGTAATTGGGTGATTTTGCATACCAGATTCATTCAATAACACTTGTCCAACAAAAAGATAACCATTAAAAATTGTTCGCCCATTTACTGGTAGTGCTGGTGTAATAATGGTGAAATCTTCACCTAATGCGTCTAATAACGCATCAGTAACAGGTCCAATATTGCCTTTTTCAGTACTATCAAAGGTTGAGCAATATTTGAAATAGAATTGTGTTGCCCCATTCTTTTGTAGCCAATGCAACGCTGCTAATGATTGTTGGATAGCCTCTGCAACTGGATTTGAACGAGATTTCAGGCTGATCACAATCGCATCTACTTCTTCTGCTAACGCACTATGTGGTACCCCATTCATTTGTACTGTTCGCAAGCCGTTTTCAACTAAAAAGCTGGCAATATCGCTCGCACCTGTAAAATCATCTGCGATTACACCTAACATCTTACTTCTCCTGTTTTTGTGGTAATTCAATACCGCTGAAAATTTTAATTACCGCACTATCGTCTTCTTTCCCATAACCTGCATTACTCGCTTCGGTGAACATACTGTACGCCGTGCTAGCTAAATGAAGTGGGAATTTCAATGATTTCGCAGTGTCATTCACCAAACCTAAATCTTTCACAAAAATATCCACCATAGATAACGGGGTATAATCACCATCAACAACATGCTTCATTCTGTTTTCAAACATCCATGAATTACCTGCTGCATGTGTTACGACGTCATACATTAAATTCAATGGAATACCTGCTTTTGCTGCTAACGCCATCGCTTCGGCACCTGCTGCGATATGCACACCAGCCAATAATTGGTGAATAATTTTAACGGTAGCCCCTAAGCCAATTTCTGTACCAATGTTATAAACTTTGCTCGCCACAGCGTCTAAAACAGGTTGTAATTTTGCAAAAGCCTCTTCTGAGCCCGATGCCATCACTGTCATTTCACCAACAGCCGCTTTTGCAGCTCCACCTGATACTGGCGCATCTAACATAATTAAATTTAACTCTGTTAATTTTTGTGAAATTTCTTTTGCATCTTGTGCAGAAATCGTTGAGGAAACCATCACAACTGTGCCTGGTTTTAACTGACTTGCTAACCCATTTTCAGCAAACAAGACTTGATTAACTTGCTTTGCATTCACCACTAATAACACAACCGCATCTAAATTATCGGCAAATTCTGCCGCATTTTTTGCTACTCCTTTTGCACCAGCAGCTTTCAATTTAGCTAAAAGTTTTTCATCTAAATCAACGCCATAAGTATCTAATCCTGCATTTACACAAGATAAAGCTGCCCCCATTCCCATTGCACCTAAGCCAACAACGGCTACTGAATATGTCATTTTAATTTCTCCTTTGAGTAGTTTATTTTGTATGGACCACATATTACGCTATTCACTAAATCAATTCTTCGATCCAGATCACACTTTATAACAAAACTTAACATTATTTTGTAATTTTTTGTGAAAAAAGTAGAGGGAGGATTATGGATTCATTGTGATAATAAACAGATAATGATACAAAATTCATATTGAATTTATAAAAATATCAAGGATATAATTAACAAAAAACAGCCAGGATAGAATGATGATTCCCGCAGAACGACAAAAACATATTTTAACAATCCTTAACGAACAAAATATTGTTAGTATTAATACCTTAATGGAATTGTTAAATGTTTCACATATGACAATCCGCCGAGACATTCAAGCGTTAGAAAAAAAAGGCGTAGTGGTTTCTGTTTCAGGCGGAGTACAGTTACAACAACGTTTATCTGTTGAACCCACTCACACCGCAAAATCTTTATTATTTCAAGCAGAAAAAGTAAAGATTGGTCGTTATGCAGCCGAAAATATTCCTGAACACGCAACAATTTATCTTGATGCAGGCACAACCACATTAGAAATTGCTCGCCATATTGCTGAGCGTGAAGATTTGTTAATTATTACCAATGATTTTGCAGTAGCTGATTTTTTAATTAGCCATGGCAAAGGCGAATTAATTCATACAGGTGGCAAAATTAATAAACTCAATCGTTCCGCAGTAGGTGAATTAGCGGCACAATTTTTGCGTAACATCTCGATTGATTTAGCTTTTGTGTCGACTTCTTCTTGGAGTTTAAATGGGTTAACAACACCAGATGAAAGCAAATTAGCAGTCAAACGAGCAATTTTAGCTTCAAGTCGTCATAAAACCTTAGTTACTGATTCTTCAAAATATGGCAAATTAGCTACCTTTTGGATTTGTGAATTAACTGCATTTGATCGTTTAATTACTGACGCTCAGTTGCCTGATAATATTCAAAAAACTATTCGGAATATGGATATTGAATTAGTTTTAGCAGGTTAAGCTGTTTGATTACTTTTCCGTTTCTTCTTTGTTGGTATGTTTGCTTGATTTGTACTTAAAGTACGCAACGAACTCAATTTCTGTAAATCAATATAACGCACTAATTGCGGCAGTTGATTAGTTAATTGCTGCATAAATGTCTGATAATTTAACTGTTTACGATAAATTTGATCAAGCTGCGATTCCCAATGAGCCGTCATATCAGGCTGTGTTGCAATATCAGGTAACGCCTGAATTAACACTCGTCCAATCTCAGTACTACGAATATAACGTCCTTTTTTAGTAAGAAAACCACGCTTAAATAGTAACTCAATAATACCTGCACGCGTGGCTTCTGTGCCTAAACCATCGGTTTCACGCAAAATTTTCTTTAATTCCTTATCTTGTACAAAACGAGCAATACCAGTCATAGCAGAAAGTAAAGTGGCATCGGTAAAATAGCTTGGCGGTTGTGTTTTTTTGCTTATGACTTCCGCGTCAAGACAATAGAGTTGATCACCTTTTTGTACTGTTGGTAATGCCGCTGCTGTTTTCTGTTGATCATTTTCATCTTGTCCTAATAGACGTTTCCAACCTGCATTGGCTAATCCTCGCGTTTGCGCGACAAATCCCCCTCCCGCAATCGTCAAACCAATCTTAGTTTTATGGTATTCCGCATCTGGATAAAACTGGATTAAATATTGGCGAGCAATTAACTGATAAATTTTCTGTTCTTGTGCATTCAGCCGTAACGGCTGTTTTTGCGTTGGAATAATGGCGTGGTGAGCATCAACATTTTTATCATTCCAGCAACGTCCTTTTTGCTCTGAATTAAAGCCCTCGGCAACATGTTGATATTCTGTACAATTTGCGCTAATCGCAGCAAAAATTGCCGCTCTCTCCGTAAAATGCTCCTCTGGTAAATAACGACAATCTGAACGTGGGTAAGTGATTGCTTTATGCGTTTCATATAAGCGTTGGCAAGTATCTAATACCTCTTGAGCAGACATTCCATAACGTTTAGCAGCATCAATTTGTAATGCTGAAAGGGAATAAGGTAAAGGAGCTGTTTCTTTTTCAGTTTTGCTTTGATATTCCGTAACGATGGCGGGTTGTTGCTGTATACGTTTCACCACATGTTCAGCCAATGACTTGACTAACACTCTCCCATCTTCATCTTGATAAGGCTCGCAAGCTTCGCTCGGCTTCCATTGCGCTTTGAACGGATACCCTGTTGGCGGTGGAGATTGTTCAACACTTGTTGCTGACGCATAAATGGTTGCCTGCACTTCATAAAAATCTTTCGGCACAAAATGCTCAATTTCTAAATCACGCCGCACAATCAACCCTAATACTGGCGTTTGAACTCGCCCAACAGATAATACCCCTTTATAGCCAACTTGCTGCCCTCGTATTGTGTAAGCTCTGGTCATATTAATGCCATACAACCAGTCTGCTCGTGAACGTGCCAACGCTGAAATGGTCAGTGAACGAAAGGCTTTATTTGGCTGTAATTTCTCAATCGCTTTACGTACGGCAGCTGGATTGAGATCATTGACTAAACAACGTTGAATATTTTCTATGGTTGCCGCTGGCAACTGTAAATAGGCAAAGACCTCATCAATTAATAACTGTCCCTCACGATCTGGGTCGCCAGTATGTACAATGGTATCGGCTCGTTTCACTAAATCCGCAATAACTGATAACTGCTTCGCGGTGGCTTTTTTAGGTAAAAATTGCCATTTTTCGGGAATAATAGGTAAGTGTTCTAAACGCCATTGCTTAAATGCAGGGTTATAAGCATCAGGTTCTGCTAGCTCAAGTAAATGCCCCACACACCAAGTTACATAATCCGCTTCACCACAGCGAATAAAGCCATCACCTCGTTGATGAGGCTTTGGTAAAACATCAGCAACCGCTCGAGCTAAACTCGGTTTTTCCGCAATAAACAGACGCATAAGCAAACTTATCAGACAAAAAGATGGCTATTCCATAATGAAATAGCCATCTATTCAATGAATGTAATAATTAAGCAAATGGATCTTGTAAGATCATGGTTTGTACTCGATCTGGACCCGTTGAAAGAATTGCTACAGGTACGCCAGTAACTTCTTCAATACGTTTAATATATTGACGTGCATTTTCTGGTAACTGCGCAAGATCCGTTACGCCAAATGTATTTTCTGACCACCCTGGTAAGGTTTCATAGATTGGCTCAACACCTTCCCATTTCTCTGCAGCTAATGGTGCATATTCAATAATTTCACCATTTGGCATTTTATACGCCACACAGATCTTAATTTCTTTCAAACCATCTAATACATCAAGTTTCGTCATACAGAAACCTGAAATAGAATTCAGCTGGATTGCACGACGCACCGCTACCGCATCAAACCAACCACAACGACGTGGACGCCCTGTTACTGCACCAAACTCATTACCTTTACGTGCAATTTCTGCCCCTACTTCATCAAATAATTCTGTGGTAAATGGACCACCACCTACACGAGTACAATAGGCTTTAATAATACCAAGCACATAATCAAGATTACGCGGACCAAAACCAGAACCTGTCGCCACGCCCCCCGCAGTCGTATTTGAACTGGTAACATATGGATAGGTTCCGTGGTCAATATCCAACATCGTACCTTGTGCCCCTTCAAAGAGAATATTATCGCCACGCTCTCTTGCTTGGTGAAGAATGGTGGTTACATCAGCGACCATAGCTTTAATCACATCGGCAACCGCAGTAATATCTGCTAAGGTTTTGTCGTAATCGACTGGTTCAACTTTATAATAATGGACTAATTGGAAATTATAATAATCTAAAATCGTTTTTAATTTCTCTGCAAACGCTGGCATATTAAATAAATCACCAACACGTAAGCCTCGACGTGAAACTTTATCTTCATAGGCTGGACCAATACCTCGACCAGTCGTACCAATCGCTTTTTTACCTAATGCCGCTTCACGCGCATGATCCATTGCAACATGGTACGGTAAAATTAATGGGCAAGCTTCGGAAATCAGTAAACGGCTACGCACTTCTACACCACGAGCCTCTAATTCCCCCATCTCTTGCATTAAAGCAGACGGTGATAACACGACCCCATTACCAATCATACAGGTAACGTTATCACGCAAAATACCTGATGGAATAAGGCGTAATACTGTTTTTTCGCCATTGATAATTAAAGTATGTCCTGCATTATGTCCGCCTTGATAACGAACAACATACTTCACACGATCAGTTAATAAATCAACAATTTTACCCTTTCCTTCATCGCCCCATTGAGCGCCAAGGACAGCTATACTTTTTCCCATAATGTTACCTTTAGATGATTAAATTTCGTTTCTAGAGTGATGGTCATTCCAGCAAAATACTTTACTACCGCCAATTAAAAAGTACAAACTTAATCTTTGAAATTGAGTGGTATTTAGCCCAATATAAACTTTTTATCCATAAGTTATACATAAGAAAAGCCTCTTATTGAGGCTTTTCAGTTATTTTTGTCCTTCTGGACGTTGCATAAATTTAAAAAATTCACTGTCTGGTTTAACAATCATCAAATTATCAGATTGTGCAAAACTTTTCTCATAGGCTTTCAGGCTACGAATAAAGTTATAAAACTCTGGTGCTTGTCCAAAAGCATCAGCATAAATTTTAGCCGCGACCGCATCACCTTCCCCGCGTAATTCTTGCGCTTTTTTATTGGCATTTGCCAAAATGACCGTTACTTTACGATCTACATCAGCTTGAATAAATGCCGCTTTTTCACGCCCTTGTGAACGATGTTCACGAGCTACCGCATCACGTTCTGCTCGCATACGTTGATAAATTGAAGATGACACTTCTTCTGGTAAATTAATTTGTTTAATACGTACATCAATTACTTCAATACCCAGTTCAGAAGTACTATCTGCACCAGTATTCAAGGCTTTACGCGCATCTAACATTAATTCACCTCGAGTTCCAGATACAATATCTTTAATTGTTCTTGCCCCAATTTCAGAACGTAAACGGTCATTAACTTTACGTCTTAATAAGCTATCTGCACGTAAATAATCACCACCACCTGTTGAAGTAAAGAATTTACCAAAATCTGCAATGCGCCATTTCACATAAGAATCGACTAATAAATCTTTCTTCTCTACAGTAACGAAACGGTCAGCTTGCCCATCTAAGGTTTGAATACGTGCATTTAACACTTTAATACCATCAATAAATGGAATTTTAAAATGTAACCCTGGGCTATAAACGACAACTTTATTATCTGCATCACGTTGCACCTTACCGAAGCGCAACATAATACCTCTTGTTCCCTCAGGGATCACAATAATACTACTATATAAAATGATGGCGATTACAAAAATAACTGGCATTAAAAACTTACGCATCATTAAAATCTCCCTTGACGATCAGCATCAATAGTTAGTTCTTTCGATTGAGTATTCGCTGGCACTTTTGGCATCTCTACCACAGTTTTCGGCGCTACTGCACTCTCATGAGAACGATTTGAATATTCCGATGCACTGTTTTTATTTTGTTTCAATAATTGCTCCAATGGCAAGACTGTCAAGTTATTACCATTATTATCTAATAAGACTTTTGGCGTTGCTGACATTACTTTTTCCATTGCTTCTAGATAAAGACGTTCTTTTAATAATTGTGGATTCGCTTTAAATTCAGGAATTAATTTCGTAAAACGTTCAGCTTCCCCTTTTGCGTCTAACACAATTTGCTCTTTATAGGCTGTTGCTTGTTCAATAATACGTTGTGCATTACCCCGTGCGATTGGTTCACGTTCTCTTGCATATGCTTCTGCTTCACGAATTAAACGTTGCTCATCTTCTTGCGCTTTAATCGCATCATCAAACGCATCTTTGACAGCTTCTGGTGGACGAGCCGATTGGAAATTCACATCTAAGATTTCTAACCCCATATTGTAAGGTTTAATAATTTCATTTAAGGATTTCCACGTACGTTCCCGCACCACAGAACGCCCTGTGGTTAAAATATCGTCCATACTCATATGACCAATCACATAGCGCAATGCACTATCTGTTGCTTGGTTTAAACTATCTTGTGGATCAACAACATGGAATAAATAACTCGCAGGATCTTGAATACGATACTGTACTGTCATTTCTACCGTTACCATATTTTCATCTTGTGTTAGCATTGAACCTTGCGTTTTTAACTCGCTAATACGTTCAACATTAACAGGCAACACATTGTCGATAAAGGTTGGCTTCCAGTTCAATCCAGGCTGGACAATTTTTTCTAATTTCCCAAAACGTAATACAACTCCACGTTCAGCTTCTTTGATGGTATAAAAGCCACTAGCAATCCAAACAATAATTGCAGCAATCACGGCAAAAATTGCTAATTTCCCTATTCCTTTAGTGGTAAGTGTCGTGTTAGAAGAGCGATTTTGCTGGTTATTACCTTGCCCTCCACCTTGATTCATTTTGTTAAAAAACTTGGCAAGCTCTTCTAATAAATCTGGCGGGTTATCATTATTTTGATTTCGATTTGGTTGTTGATTCTGTCCAGATGAATTGCTTTTATTTCCCTCTTTCCCCTCTGAACTATTAGGCTTTGACCAAGGATCCTGTCCTGAATCATTCCACGACATATTGTTCTCCGTTTTAATAAGATAATAGTAAAATTAAGTTTATAACCACGTTAATTTTTATACTTTTGAACACTTCAGCCTAAAAAAGCTAAATTTGCTCGAAAAATACAATTTTTAGCGAGCCCTCAGTCTAAACAAATTTACCTGATAAGTCTAATAAATTTCCTCTCATACAGCGATAAGAAATAGAGTTGCGACACCTTAATTTTCAGCTTTATAATGCTACTCCTGTTTTATCTACAAAACGTCATCAATGTTGCTTCTTTTTATTGCTATTGCTATTTGGGGTAGCTCTTTACCAATAGGTAAATTAGCGTATCACACATTTGAACCTGTTATTTTAGTGCAGTTCCGCTTTTGTATTGCGGCATTGATTATTTTGCCAACCTTTATTCGTGTTTTTCAGAAAATACCCCCACATCTGTATAAAGACCTTGCTCTTCTCTCACTGCTCAATTATCCCTTAGTTTTTTTATTACAATTCATAGGGTTAAAATATACTTCAGCGTCCAGCGCAGTAACAATGCTAGGGCTACAACCTTTAATTATGGTTTTCGTTGGTCATCTCTTTTTTAAAGAGAAAGCGAGTAAATTTGAATACCTGCTTGGTTTATTCGCTTTTATTGGTATTGCGTTAGTCGTCAGTGATGATGATCCAAATAGTCAAATTGATGCGTGGGGCTGCTTTTTAATTCTATCTTCTACGATTACTTTTGCCTTTACTACCCGCTGGGCGAAACAAGTGATGAGAGAGGTTCCTCCGAAAAGTTATACTGCCGTTACCATTATGCTTGGTATGATTTTTTGTATTCCATTTACTTTATTACTGAATCAACAATGGCATTTTACGCCATCTGTGGTAGATACTATGGCACTACTCTATTTAGGCATTGTCTGTAGTTGGTTAGCACCAAAATTATGGAATAATGGTTTGCCTTTTGTATCTGCTAATATTTCTGGGGTTATTTCTGCTCTTGAGCCCATTTTCGGTATTTTATTCGCCATTTTATTTCTACACGAACGACTTACTTGGAAAATTGGGCTCGGCATTACCCTCGTATTAGGCGTTACATTAATTTTTATTCTTTACTCTTTGAAAAAACCGCCGCACAATACCGCGACAAATTAACAGACAAAATTTTTATACAAGGATTAACAATGAAATTATTACCAAAAATCTTATTAATTGGTTTAGCACTTCCCTTTTCTGCTCTAGCACATAATTTAGTTATTGGGCAACCTCCATTAGTAGTAACAAATGTACAAAGTGGCGAAGTGCTTTTACAAGGTGATAACGTACAATATCAACCTTGGAATAGTAATACCTTATTAGGAAAAGTACGCGTGTTACAACATATCGCTGGGCGCGTCTCGGTAAAATCAATAAATGATCCATTAATGAATCAAATTAAAGTCGCAAATTTCCCACATAATCAGTATCAAACAACAACGATTGTCAATGTTGCCGATGCCACATTAGGAATGAGTAGTATGGCAAAAAGTAAAACGGAAAAAGGCAAGAAAGCGTTCCCTTACACTTCAGTCATTGTTGATGATAATGGTAAAGTAAAATCAGCATGGCAATTACAACCCGAAAATTCACTGATTGTCGTTTTAGATAAACAAGGCAAAGTACAATTTGCCAAAGAAGGGAAACTCAGCGAAGCTGAAAACAAACAGGTTATTGATTTAGTGAAACACCTATTGCAACAATAGCAAGAAAAAACGGAAAGGCGACTAACCTTTCCGTTCTTATTATGTTCTACTTAAAAACTATTTTTAACTAGGGTAATTAGGCAACTACACCAAATTTTTCTTTCATTAACGCTTCAAAATCTGTGCAACCACCGATTGGTTTTTCATCAATGAAAATTTGTGGCACAGTTTCCACTGGTTTGCCAACGGATTTTGAAAGATCAGCTTTGCTAATCCCTTCAGCAATAATATCAATATAACGATAATCAAAATCTTCCACGGTTGTTTTTAATTTTTCAGCTAATGCTTTTGCTCTTGCACAATATGGGCAACCTGGACGACCAAAAATAACAGTATACATAATTGACTCCTTTGTTAACTAATGATTGAAAACGTGAGTATTCTACCTTAATCATTCATCGCAGGGGAAAACTATTTTAAGCATTATAACGATTGGTATAATATATCGATTCGCAAAATTTATGTTCACAAAAAAATTTTAGAGAGGTTTAATATGTCACAACAAGCAGTCAATATTCTCCATTCTCATCGTTCTATTCGGAAATTTTTAGATAAAGTTATTGATGAGGAGATTCGACAACAATTACTCCAATCCGCACGCATGGCATCCTCATCTAACCATTTGCAATGTGTTTCTATTATTCGTGTTACTGATCCCGCAATGCGTCAACAAATTATGGAGTATTGCTCAAACCAAGAATATGTCTATTCTGCACCAGAATTTTGGGTATTCTGTGTTGATTTTGCTAAACATGCCGAAATTTGTCCTACTGCACAACTAGATTGGGCTGAAATCTTGTTAATCGGTGCAGTCGATACAGGTATCATGGCCCAAAATGTATTAGCAACTGCGGAATTACTTGGTTTAGGTGGAGTTTATATCGGTTCATTACGTAATCAAATGGAAAAAGTAGGTGAACTTCTCCAATTACCAAAACATACATTACCTATCGTCGGAATGTGTTTAGGCTACCCAAATCAAGATCCACCGATTAAACCACGGTTTACCGCAAGATCTGATGTTCTTTGAAAATCATTACCAACCATTAGATAAAGCCAAACTCGCAGAATTTGATCAAGTTACTGCTGATTATTATCTTGCTCGCAGTAATATTGATAATAACTGGTCAAAAAATGTGATTAAATCATTAGATAAACCTGTACGTCCTGCGGTACTCGCTTATCTGCAAAAACAAGGATTTGTAAAAAAATAACATGAAATTATTAATGTTATGTCGTGAACCACGCCTATACAGTTGTATCCGCTTACAAGAAGCAGCGGAAGAAAGTGGTCATCAAATCGATATTCTCGATCCTAATCGTTGTATTCTGCATTTAGCAGCTAATGGTGAACAAAAACTTTATTATCAAGCGATCAACCAATTTGATTATCATTTACTGCCTGAATATGACGGTGTTATTCCACGTTTTGGTACAGCAAGCACTGAAATGGGCTGTAGAGTATTGTGTTATTTTGCTGCACGCCATATTCCTGTACTTAATTCTGCTGAGGCGTTTGCCTTAGCACGTGATAAATGGCAAAGTCTGCAAGTACTGCATCAACATTCATTACCTGTACCCACGACTGCTTTAGGAGGAAATGAAGTCAATGCGGAAGCCATTGCTACGCATATTGGTGCACCAGCTATTTTAAAAACGCTATCTGGTTCACAAGGTATTGGTGTGATGTTAATGACAGAAAACAATAGCACTGTAAGCGTAATGGAAACACTCAAACACGCAAATATTCCTGTATTAGCCCAACAATTCATTACTGAAGCAAAAGGGCATGATTTACGCTGTTTTGTAATTGGTGATCGCGTAGTCAGTGCAATGGAACGCCAAGGGAAAGTAGGTGAGTTTCGAGCTAACTTCCATCGAGGTGGGAGTGCAGTCCCAGTGAAACTCAGCTCACAAGAAATAGAATTAGCCGTTACTGCGACTAAAGTCATTGGATTAGATGTCGCTGGTGTCGATATCATTCGCACGAAACAAGGCCCAATGATTTTAGAGGTTAATGCAAGTCCTGGCTTAGAATTAATTGAAAAAACAAGTAAATTAGATATTGCTGTACAGATGATCGCTTATTTAGAACGGAAAATTCACTTCACTAACCCCCCCCCTCACTTACGGAAAATTAAGGAATAATCATTCATGATGAATACGGAAGCAACCCAGTTTTGGCAAGCTGTTACCACTGCATTAGCAGAAAAAAATCCAAGCCAAAAATGTGAATTGGTTAATCAGCTTATGGCAACGGATTGGCATTGGGATTTTTTATTAGCAGAGCAAAATTATCCGATCGTTACACCGCAAGATGAAATTGTTGGCATACCTGATAAGCCACAATTAGTTGCCCCTCAAGCCGTCCCAAAACGTGCCTTTTCTACACCAGAAGGCTATGCCGCAACATTTCACGCGATTGCACATATTGAATTTAATGCCATTAATTTAGGCTTAGATGCGGCGTGGCGTTTTGGTTTAGCTGCCCAACAAGAACTCGGACAAGGAATGGCTTTTGTTAAAGACTGGCTGCGTGTTGCCCATGAAGAAACCTATCACTTTGGTTTAGTTAATCAACACTTGCAAAGTCTTGGCTACCAATATGGCGATTTTGAAGCCCATTCTGGTTTATGGGAAATGGCTCAAGCAACCGCCCACGATATTTGGCAACGTATGGCATTAGTACCGCGTGTGTTAGAGGCAAGAGGGTTAGATGCAACGCCACCATTACAAGAAAAAATGGCTCAACGAAAAGATTTTCGTGCGGTCGAAATTTTAAATATCATTTTAAATGATGAAATTGGACACGTTGCGATTGGTAATCATTGGTATCACACTCTTTCCGAAAAACGTCAACTCGATCCATTAGCTAGCTTTACTGAACTCCTGCGCCAATATCGGATTGTCATTTTTAAAGGTGTAATTAATACTGATGCTCGCCTGCAAGCTGGATTTACGCAATTTGAACTGGATTGGATTAAAGAAATTGAAGATTCACTAAAAGTTGAACGTAAAAAAGTAGTTATTTAATGTGTGAGTCATATACTCACACGTTAATTTCTCCATGATTCTTTTACTCGTAAAATCTGATTTTTCTTACCACTAGAATGCCAAAAAGCCCCCAAAAGGATCACATCTTTTGGAGGCTACAGAAGATTTATTGATTAAAAAAACAACATCACAACAGTTACCCACATAATGCTTAACGCTGGTCCTAATAAACCAATTACAATACCGCCTAAACGGAACTCTGACTGACGGATTAATCCCGTACTAAAGGCAATCGCATTTGGTGGTGTTGACACAGGTAAAAATAACGCACAAGAAGCACTTAATCCAATCACTAAAGGCAATACAGCTGGCGACACATCTGCAGAGAATACTTTCAAGAGAGATAAACCAACTGGAATTAAAATAGTCGTCGCCGCAGTGTTACTCATAAAGTTTGATAACACAACCGTAATAAAAGCAAATAAAATCAATAATGTTATAAAACTAATGTGAATATTACTGAGCTGATTAACAAAATGGCTGGCGATTTGTTGTTCTTCAATCGCTAAGCCTAAGGCTAACCCACCTGCAACTAACATTAATGTATCCCACGGTAATTTACGCACATCATCAGAATCAATCACACCTAACAT
This sequence comes from Gallibacterium trehalosifermentans, assembly GCF_042433055.1. Classification (NCBI taxonomy): domain Bacteria; kingdom Pseudomonadati; phylum Pseudomonadota; class Gammaproteobacteria; order Pasteurellales; family Pasteurellaceae; genus Gallibacterium; species Gallibacterium trehalosifermentans. The sequence continues at coordinate 136,494 of NZ_JBHLWB010000009.1, read as the reverse complement.
CGTTAAGCCAACAATCGGAATACCTGAAGCAGCGGCAATCGGAATAGCAAATAATTTTGCGGTTAGCCAGAAAAATAAAGTAACTGCCAAAATCACTAATACAATCGCTTTTTGGGTGCGATGTTCTTTGACTTCATTTGGTTCGCTTTCTTCGCTAGTATGTTGCAAGAAATCAAACTCTAATTGTTCACTTGCACTAATCCGATAACGTTTAATCAACACTCGCCAAAAAATAAAAATTAAAACAATCGCAATAGGCGTTCCCATCAACATCCATTCTAAAAACGAAATGTGATAACCGATATTCTCTAACGCACCAACAGCAATCGCATTGGGCGCCGATCCAATAATCGTCGCCATGCCTCCTATTGATGCTGCCGCGGGAATTCCTAACAATAACGCACGAGAGATATTGGCTTTTTTATCTAAGGTAACAAATAACGGGCTCACTGTCGCAATCATCATCGCCGTAGTAGCTGTATTACTCATTAGCATTGACATCACTGCGGTTAATGCCATTAAGCCAAGTAAAATATTTTGTGGATTTTTCCCAAATTTTGGCAACATTCGCTTTAATAATAGAATATCTAATCGTGTCTTTTTCATCGCTTCTGCAAGGAAAAAACCACCCAAAAAGAGCCAAATGACACTGTCTGACCATGTTTGTAGATATTGCATGGCATTTTCAGCATCACTCCGCCCCATAATTAAAACTAAGAAGCCGATAATTAAAATACCAACAGAAAATGGTGGAATGGCTTCTGTTACCCATAAAGAAATAGCAAAGAAGATTAAAAATAGCACATAATTTTGTGTTTGATTAAAGGTTGGATCGCTGAGCCAATTCATCATTGCCCAGCCAAAGAAAAGTGAAAATAGAAATAGTCCAACCTTACTTTTCCGCACTTCTGCAATAGGGTGCTTGGTTAAATTTTTTAGTGATGTATAAATAGAATCCGACATAAATTTCTTCTCATTCTTTCAAGTAATACAGATATTAATTATAAGAAAGAATGAGGATCTGATTTTTGTTTTACATCACATTTTTTTTCAATTTTGAACGCTATGAGCTTGAAGTAATTAGCTATGTTGCTGAATACCTAACATAACTTGATCAAATAATTCGTAACGTTTGCGATACATTGAACGTTTTTTGCTCTGAATCTCTTCTAAAGGACGACGCTCAACCAATAAAGGTAAAAACCAATAATTTTGCTGATAACTACCGCCATTTTCTTGCCAAAATTCATCATAATTCATATAAATTTTCTTACTGCCATGTAAACGAATTTTGGTTTGGGCTTTATGCGGAATACCAATCAACTGTAATTGCCAATGTTGTGCCAACCATTTAAAACATTCCACTAACATAAACATCGGGCGCATACCATGGAGCTGTTTTGTCAGTTTTTTGACAATTTCTGCAGCATTTTCGCCACTTGGTCCTTGAATACTGGCAATTAATAATCGATTTTTATCAATAATGGCAAATGACGCATCATAATAGCGTTGTTCCGTCCCATCTTGGATATTCAGTGAAAACAAGCCTTCAAAAGGATCAATTTGATTCACATTTAAATGTAAAGCTAAACCATTGCCTAGATCCGCTAATTTCAATGTACCTAATTCAACCAGTTGTTCACACTTCTCTTCTCCCAATAACGTTTCTATGGCAAGAAAGGTATTTTTCAACTGTAGCACTCGCTGAGCAGCAGAAAATCGCTTATCACAATAGTGATACAAAATAGTATGAAAGCGATGCTTATGATCTTGAAATAAGGGTAACCAAAGGGAATGTTGATTTAAAAATTGAATAAAATCATTACCTTGCTTATACGTTATGATCCGTCGCGCAAAATAACGTAAGACATAGCGAAGCTGTTTTAAAACTCGTCGCTCCTGCCCGAATGGATACATTTCTTGTACGGTTGGAAAATGAGTAAATGGTTGTCTAGAGAACATATTTTTTCTTCATAATCATTTTTAGTAGCGTTATTCTAAATATCTAAATCTAAAGCGCAAAGTGTTTCATGAGTATTTTTTACTAAAAGCGAGATAATTACCTTGCAAAGCCTTCTTTATTGCATATAAAATCACTTTTATTACATAATTATTCAAAAAATAGGAAGTTTTATGATCCGCAGCACTGAACTCGTCCAATGGTTTCGCCAATCAACACCTTATGTTACTGCACATAGAGGAAAAACCTTTGTCATTATGTTAGATGGTTATACCACCGCCAGCCCAAATTTTATTAATATCATTGATGACATTAGTTTATTACACAGTTTAGGCATCAAATTAGTGATTGTTTTTGGTGCAAGAAAACAAATTAATGATGCGTTGCAACTTGCACAAATCAAAGAACGTTATCATAAAAATATCCGAGTTACTGATGCCGAAACCTTAAAAATTGTGAAGCAAGTCGTTGGAAGCTTACAACTTGATATTACTGCTCGTCTCTCATTACGCATGAATAATATTACCCATCACGGTATGCCAAACGTGGTCAGTGGTAACTTTGTCATTGCTCAACCGATTGGGGTTGATGATGGCGTGGATTACCAACTCAGCGGAAAAGTTCGCAAAATTGACAGCGAGGGGATTAAACAACAGCTAGAACAAAATGCGATTGTAGTGATTGGACCTGTAGGGGTTTCCGTAACTGGCGAGAATTTTAACCTTGCATTTGAAGAATTAGCTGCGCAAATTGCAATAAAATTAAAAGCTGAAAAGGTAATTGGCTTTTGTGAGCAGCAAGGTATTCTTGATGAAAATCAACAAGTTATGCCAGATCTCACCTTACTCGCAGCAGAACATCATTTGCAACAATTTATCGCACAAAATGCTTATCATAGTTCAGAAGCGCGCTTCCTTTATACCGCATTAGACGCCTGCCGTAATGGTGTAAAACGGGCACACTTACTAAGTTATTTGGAAGATGGTGCTTTATTGCAAGAGCTTTTCTCACGTGATGGGATCGGTACGCAAGTATCATTAGAAAGTTCTGAAATTGTGCGCATTGCAACCATTAAAGATATTCCAAATTTACTTGCCTTAATTCAACCATTAGAACAGCAAGGTATTCTGGTAAAACGTTCTCGGGAACAACTCGAAATGGAAATTGATCACTATACGGTGATCGATCGTGATGGTGTAATGATTGCGTGTGCGGCATTAAACCCTTATTTTGAGGAAAAAATGGCAGAAATGGCTTGTGTTGCTGTACACCCAGATTATCGCAGCTCTTCTCGTGGGGATATTTTATTAACCCACATTAAAAAACGTGCGCTTGCCCTTGGGATTGAAAAATTATTTGTCTTAACCACTCGCACGGTACATTGGTTCCAAGAACGAGGATTTAAGATTGCTAACGTAGAAGATTTACCCACAGAAAAACGGGAAAAATATAATTATCAACGCCGCTCTAAAATTCTAATCCAAGATCTCAATGTTGAAAATTGAGCAAAGCGGTTGAGTTTCTCACTCAATTCGTTAGAATGACGCCTCTTGATTGTCGTGGTTCGCAAACCTCCCACGTTAAAAAACTAGGAACATATTATGCAAAACAAAAAAGCGGTCGTCATTTTTTCTGGCGGTCAAGATTCTACAACTTGTTTATTACAAGCTTTACACACTTATGGCAAAGGCAACGTTGATGTTATTACGTTTAAATATGGACAACGTCATCATATTGAACTAGAAAAAGCACAATGGATTGCCAATGATTTAGGTGTAAAACAAACCATTATTGATACTTCCGTTATCACCTCTATTACCCACAATGCCCTGCTAGATAGCGCACAATCTATTGAGCAAAAACAAGGCGAATTACCCAATACCTTTGTCGATGGGCGTAATGCCTTGTTCTTACTGTATGCAGCTATTTATGCTAAAAGCCAAGGGATTAGCGATATTATCACTGGTGTATGTGAAACCGATTTTAGCGGTTATCCTGATTGTCGAGATATTTTCATTAAGTCAATGAACGTTACCCTCAATTTAGCGATGGATTACCACTTTAATCTGATTACACCATTGATGTGGCTCACCAAAAAAGAAACTTGGGCATTAGCAGATCAACTCGGTAAACTTGATTATGTGATGCAACATACTCATACCTGTTATGAGGGTGTGGAAGGAGGTTGTCATCACTGCCCAAGCTGTCTTTTGCGTGAAAAAGGATTACAAGAATACCTTGCTAGCAAAGGACAAACCAATGTTTAAAGTTGCGAAAGAATTTAGTTTTGATATGGCACATCTGCTTGATGGGCATGATGGAAAATGCCAAAACTTACATGGTCATACTTATAAATTACAAGTCATTGTTATTGGTGAAACACACGTTGATGGGGCGAAAAAAGGAATGGTTTTAGATTTTAGTGATCTCAAACAAGCTGTAAACCAGTTGATTTTACAACCAATGGATCACGCTTTTATTTATGATCAAACCAGTGAACGAGAGTGTAAAATTGCACAACTCCTCACAGAATTAAACTCTAAAACATTTGCTTTACCTTATCGTACAACTGCCGAAAACTTGGCGCATTTTATTTTTCATCGTTTACAAACTACGTTGCCAGTAACCATTGATGCAATCCGTCTATGGGAAACACCAACATCTTTTGCCGAATATAGAGAACCGTAATGCAAATCTGTTATCCAATCGTTGAAATTTTTGAAAGTTTACAAGGTGAGGGATTTAATACTGGTATGCCTGCTGTTTTTCTCCGCTTTGGTAAATGCAATTTAGCTTGTCCTTGGTGTGATACCGACTATCACACCTTTCAACAATTAACCTTGCAACAAATTGCCGAAAAGGTCGCTCGGTTCAGCAGTAAAAATCTGATTATTACGGGTGGTGAACCTACTATTCAGCCTAACTTACGCAAGCTGTTAACCTATTTCAAACAACAAGGGTATTTTCTAGCAATAGAAACCAATGGTTTAAAAGAAGTTCCACCGCAAATTGATTATATTGCTACCAGTCCTAAACGTTTATACCAAGAAAAGTATCTGCAACGCTGTATTACTTTTGCTGATGAAGTACGAATCGTAAATGATGAACCAGATATTATTACTTTCTGCCAAATGATAGCTGGAAAAATCCAAGCAGAACATTATTATCTGTCGCCTTGCGAGCGGAATGGTGAGATGAATTTGCTTGATACTCTGCAAAAAATAGGGCAATTAAATGCACTTTCCGCCAAGCCTAAATGGCAATTAAGTTTGCAAACCCATAAGATTATTGGAATAGAATAGTTAAAAAATACCTCATATCAGTATGATATGAGGTATCATTACTTTTTATCAGCATTATATCTTTAGAACTTCCATTTTATACCGATATTACCTTTCAAACTGGTTTTAGATGGTCTATTTTTAAATGAAAATTCAGTATGAATTGCACTATATAAAATAAAATTTTTATCTGTTATCCAGTCCAATCCAAGCCCAATATCTCCCCAAGTGTGAGGCGTTTTTAAATTTAACTTATCCTGCCCAAACGTTACCTCTTTCCCATGTTTTATATCTCGTAACATATCTGCTGTAAGCCATAATTTTTTGTTATCACCACTATATTCTAGACGTCCACCAAGTCTCAATCGAAGAGAGTTTTCTCTTTGAAAAGAGATATTATTTTCGTTATGCTGCAAGTGTGTATAATTAAATTGATAAATAGCTTGTCCTTGAGCTTGGAGTAACCATTTTTTTGTTTGATATAGGTTATAACCAATTTCACCACTTAATGCTACTCCCGCACCATAAAGACGATGATTATTTTTTTCAATACTCTGTATAGAATGTTTAGCTACAAAGAGCTGTCCAATATAATCAGTGTAACCCCAAATATAATCATTTGTGTGATATGCGCCTAACGAAAAGAAATCAATAGTATCAGTTGCTACTTTTTTATACCGAGGAAGTAATGCTCCCTCTTTTAACTCTACATAGAAATTATCATAGAAATTCGCAATCCCACGCTGATAACTTCCCATTATTCCAGTACGATTTTCTTTTGTCTCAGTTAAATGTTTTCTTAAATCATACCCAACTTGAAAACCATATGTATATAACTTACTATCAAATTGTGTTGATTTTAAATTTTCATGTGATCCGAGTAATCTGACCCAACTGTTGCCATCTTTCTGGAATGACTGTCCTACTCTATCATGACGACGAGAAATACTATTCATTGCCATTTCTTGAGTTAGTAAAGATGTATAAAGTATTGCTCCTGTATCATCTTGATATGCCCCTTTATCAGGTTGATTCTGATCATAAATCCAACCCCAAGCATATTTAGCTGTTGGATTACTTGCTGTATTTGTACCAGGTACTAATTGTAAATACACGATTTTATTACTATTCTGTAAAGTAGACTTGCCGTAAAAAGCAAAATTATTACGTGATGGATTGTCAGGAGAAACAAAAGAACCTTGTTCTACAGTAATAACAGCAGGAGAAAACTGGGTAACGCCATTTTTATCCAAAATATCGCCTAATAAAATATCATTAGGAAGCGCTATACGTGTATAACCATAAGCCGCACCACCAATTGTCATTGTCATTCCTGTTAACGAGCCAACAGAACCATCTGCATTGACACTTCCGTTATCCCATTTCTGTTGTGGTAACGTAATAGTGATATTCTGTTCATCAGCAGTCGTTCCTATATCTTCTAATGAGCTGATATTTTGAGTGGTTCCATACCAATTTTCACCCACAGTAAAAGATTGGTTTGTAATATCCGTTAGACTCGATCTAATAAGCCATTTAGACTGATAACCAAAAAAACTATTTTGTACATAAATTCCTTCCCCTATTGTCATTTCACCAGGAGGATTATTTGCCTCAACTTTCAAATTCCCCAAAAATTTAATCTGTTTTCTTGACTTAGCTTTAAATGGTCCACCTGTAATTAAGGTATTTCCTGAGATATTAATATTATTTCCTGCATTTATACTAATAGAACCATGTGCAGAAACTTTAAATTGTATATTATCACGTTTAATAATAGAGTTCCCCGTGCTGGTAATAGATGTTGATGGTTGGGTGGTAGGAGAATCACTGCCAATGATCATCGCTGCAAATGAGTTATTATTTACCCCCCCCCACATGATGGCTAGCATAATAGCTATTTGGTTCACTCTGAACTGTTTCATTTCTCTTTCTCCTTTAAAAATTTTAACAAAAACAAAAATAACACTTATAAAGTATTACACAAAATGAGGTATTTCACAAAATAATATATTTGCCGTAATCAATCATCAAAAATTTCATATAGAAAATATTTTCAATATGATCTTAGACTTACAAAGCCCCAAATAGATAAGAAAATTTTTTCATAATAGTAGCAATAACGATGAAATAGAATAATAACCATAGTATAATTTGTAACGGTTTTATTTTAATACAGGTATTCCGTTATGCAAACAATTAGCCTAAAAAAAATTTATTCTGGAAAAGTTCGTGATCTCTATGAAATTGATGACAAAAGAATGTTAATGGTCGCCTCTGATCGTTTATCGGCTTTTGATGTTATTCTTGATGATCCAATTCCACGTAAAGGCGAAATTCTCACTCAAATTTCAAACTTCTGGTTCAAAAAATTAGCTCATATTATGCCAAATCATTTTACTGGTGATACCGTATATGATGTCTTACCCGAAGCAGAAGCAAAAGCGATTGAAAAACGTGCGGTGGTTTGTAAACGTCTTACCCCTATTAAAATCGAGTCGATTGTGCGTGGTTATTTAACAGGTAGCGGTTTAAAAGATTATCAACAAACAGGTGCGGTATGTGGTATTGAATTACCAAAAGGATTAGTTGATGCCAGCAAATTACCTGAACCAATTTTTACCCCATCAAGCAAAGAAGAAATCGGCAATCACGATATTAATATCAGTTATGTAGAATGCGAAAAATTAATTGGTAAAGAATTAGCTGCACAAGTCAAAGCGAAAGCGATTGAACTTTATACAACGGCTGCCGAGTATGCCCTAACAAAAGGTATTATTATTTGTGATACAAAATTTGAATTTGGCTTAGATGAAAATGGTACCTTAACCTTGATGGACGAAGTATTGACTCCAGACTCTAGCCGTTTTTGGTCAGTCGATACTTATCAAGAAGGAACTAATCCACCATCGTTTGATAAACAATTTATTCGTAACTGGCTAGAAAATAGCGGTTGGAATAAACAACCGCCTGCACCAAGCGTCCCACAAGAGATTATCGAGCAGACTGTTGCGAAGTATCAGGAAGCATTTGATTTATTAGCAAAATAATTAAATTTCTTATCTAAAAGCAGTTTAAACAATATAGTTTAAACTGCTTTTTTACATTACTTCTTCTTCGGTCGAAAACTATCCACCACCGTTTTATGAGTATCAATATAAATGCCACTTAATAATTCTAAACAGTAAGGAACAGCGGCAAAAATGCCTTTCACAATCACCTTACCGTTTTCATCTTTTAACCCTTCTAAGGTTTCTTTAATTGCTTTTGGTTGTCCTGGTAAATTCAGGATCAAACTCTCTTTACGAATAACACCCATTTGGCGAGATAAAATTGCTGTTGGTACAAATTGCAAACTAATTTGTCGCATTTGTTCACCAAATCCTGGCATTTCACGATCGGCTATTGCCAATGTCGCATCAGGGGTAACATCTCGTTTTGCTGGTCCTGTACCGCCCGTAGTTAATACTAAATGACAGCCACAATCATCAACCAATTCTTTTAATGTTTGTTCAATCAATGGTTGTTCATCTGGAATCAAACGAGTTTCCACTGTAAATGGATCAATAAGTGCTTGGCTTAACCACTCTTGTAGAGATGGTAAACCTTTATCTTGATAGATCCCCTGTGAAGCACGATCCGAAATTGAAACTAAACCTACTTTAAGTTGTGTCATTATCTTTATCCTTTTAAACCAAACCATTTATCACCAAAGAAAAAGAGCAATAACCCTAATACGACAACAAGTAAACCGCCGATTTTCCATAAGGTCATTTCTCTCACTGGCATATAAATTAAACCGAAATGATCGATCAACATTGCCGCCACTAATTGACCGATAATAATAAAAAATAACATATTGGTAATGCCGACTTTAGGGGCTAAAAAAATGGTCGTAAAGACAACTAAAGCTCCCAGAGGCCCACCAATAAATTTCCAAAATGGTTGTCCAGCAAGATTTTGTAGTCCTTCCCACAGATTTGTTTTTACTAGACAGACAATAAACAAGGCTAATGTTCCAGTAGCAAAGGAAATTAAGGCAGCAATAAGTGGTTGTCCTGCAACCACTTTACTTAACTGACTATTGATCGCCGCTTGTGAGGCTAACCCTACCCCTGCCACTAAGGCAATCACAATATAAATAACGCCCACTAAATTGCGTCCTCGTTTTCTTCACCAGTACGAATACGGATCACACGTTCTACATCATAGACAAAAATTTTGCCATCACCGATTTTACCTGATTGCGCGGTTTCCATAATCGCTTCGATACATTGTTCAACTTGTTCATCAGTAATGACAATTTCTAATTTCACTTTTGGTAGAAAATCCACCATATATTCTGCACCACGGTAAAGCTCAGTATGTCCTTTTTGACGACCAAAACCTTTTACTTCACTCACGGTCATTCCTGTGATCCCGATTTCTGAGAGGGCTTCACGCACATCATCTAATTTAAATGGTTTAATAATTGCTTCGATCTTTTTCATACTTGCCTCCTTTGGCATCACTTATGCAAGTTCTAATAATCCCAATACTTCATAATGTGAAGTATGTGGAAACATATCAAATAACTGTAACTTTCTTAATTGATAAGTCGGTAAATGACGTAAATCACGTTGCATACTTTCTACATTACAGCTTGAATAGAGTAAAAATCGTGGTTGTAACTGATTTAAATATTCGACTAATTTTTCCCCAATTCCTCGTCTTGGTGGATTCACAATCACTAAATCAGGTTTCTGACCTTGGCTAGCTTGAAATTTCCCTGCATCAAGATCTTGAAATTGAATATTGCGTAGTCCCAGTTTTTCTGCTGCTAATGTTGCTGCTTGAATAGCAGATGCAGAAATTTCAATACCAACTAGTGAGATATTCGGCTCAACTTCTTGGCGTGCTACTGCACAATGCAATCCAAAACCACCTACCCCACAAAACAGATCCCAAATATGCTGAACTGGTAAATGTGCTGTCCATTGTTGTGCCGTACGATATAACGCTTCCGCCACCTGTGGGTTAGTTTGAAAAAAGCCTTGTGGACGAATAAATAAGGTAATTTGATTAAACTGCTCCGCTAACATCTGTTCTGCAGTGAAATAAATCTCTTTTTCCCCTTCTAAAATTGCTGCGTGTTGCGGTTGAATATTGGCAGTTACTACACTTAATTGTGGTAATTTGTGTAATAACGCTGGTAATTCACGTTGGATTAACGCTATCTTTTGTTCACTTCGTAACACAAAACGCAACATAAATTTTTTACTCGCTTGGCTCTGTGTTAACAAAATATATTTCAACTCCCCCTTACGTTTTGCAATGTTATAAGGCACTAATCCTGCTCGTCCAACAAAATCTTTTAGTTGTTGAAAAATGGCTTGAAACTCGGCTGGATACAATGGACAATCCGTAAGATCCACTGCACTCTCTATATCTTGCGGATTGTCTAAAATACCCAAAATGGGCTTCTCTACGACACCACTGACCACCATTTTCGCACGATTACGCATCGCTGTTTGCGAAGATAACTGTGGTGGTAAACAAAGGGTATCCTCTCGAATAAATTCTGCAAGCTGTTGTTGTAAATGAAGCTGTTTCTGGGTAATTTGTTGTGAATAATCCTGTGCTAACCAACGACAAGATTGGCAAGTTTTCTGCTCAAAATGAGGACATTCCATTATACACTCGCCTTTTCTTTTACATCTAACCAGCGTTGTTGTAAATCTCCTAAATAACGATGAGCATTTACCCAACGAGATGTGGCTTGTAATTCCGATAAGGTAAATTTTTTATTTTTCGCTAATTGCAGATAAGCCGTTTTCTCACGTTCACTAAGTTGATACTTTAGTTGATCCAATACTTCAATCACACCAGCTCGTTCATTACAGAGCAATAAAATATCACACCCCGCGGCTAAAGCTTGCTGGCTACGCTCAAGGTAACTACCCATTGCCCCTGCCCCTTTCATTCCTAAATCATCAGAGAAAACAATGCCATTAAAACCTAATTGATTACGCAATACTTGTTTTAACCAATAAGCCGACCCACTGGCTGGCGCTGGATCAACTGTAGAATAGATTACATGTGCAGGCATAATCGCTTTTAATTTATTACGATGAATTAACTGTTGGAAAGGTTGGAGGTCTTGTTGATATATCTGCTCAAATGCACGCTCATCTGTTGGGGTTTCTAAATGCGAGTCGGCAATCACCGCACCGTGTCCTGGAAAATGTTTGCCTGTGGTTGCCATACCTGCTTGTAACATACCATCACAAAAGGCTTCAGCTAATGATAATGCTTGCTGCCAATGTTGATGAAAGCTACGGTCGCCAATCGCTTTACATTGATGCCCAAGATCCAACACAGGTGCAAAACTGAGATCAATATCCATTGCCATCATTTCCATCGCCATTACCCACGCACTCTCTTTTGCCCAATACTGTTGTTCATCAATAGGCAGTAATTGAGCAAACGCCTGCATAGCTGGTAATTGGGTAAAACCTTGACGAAAACGCTGTACTCGTCCTCCTTCTTGATCAACCGTGATCAAAAGAGGGTGTTTTACTTTTTGTCGAATATTTTTAATTAAGTCTTGTAATTGTGGAATATCCACAAAATTACGGGTAAATAAAATCACGCCTGCAATAAGAGGGTGATTTAAAATCTCGATATCCTCTTGGTCTAAAGATGTGCTTTGTATATCAACAATTAACTTCGCCATTTTGCTGCACCCCAAATGCTAATTTGCTTTCAAATAAATACGATAATTATGACTTGCAGCCGTCGGTTTAGTTAACTTAATCAAAACTTGTTGATTGGCAATTACCATTAATTTTTGCCAGCGTTCTTCCTGTTGCCAATTCGCTCGCTGCGTTACGCCATTTTTATCATACCAAGTCAATAAATACGTCAAATTGATACTCTGATTAGTTTTATTTTTGAGTGTAACCTGATCAGCTGCAGAAGTAATCGCCAATTTATCAGCAATCGCAGCTTCAATATTTACAATCGGTGAAGATTGAGAAAGTGGCGACACCATTTTTGAGGAACAGGCTGTTAACCCTAACAATAAGCAACTAAGTACAATAAATTGACGCATTCTTATCTCCTTTACGCATTTTGAATTGAAAACGAAATTACATCTTCAATATTGTCAGTGGCTAACGCAATCATCAATAAACGATCAATCCCTAATGCGACCCCAGAACAAGATGGCATTCCTGCTTTTAATGCAGCAAGAAAACGTGTATCCATTTGTTGAGGCGGTAAATGGAGCTTCTCACGCAATAAATTATCTTGTTCAAAACGATGTAGCTGTTCATTTGCGTCCGTTAGCTCATGGAAACCGTTGGCTAACTCTAACCCTTTATAGTAAAACTCAAAACGTTCTGCAACACGATGATCTTCTGAGCTAATTTGTGCTAACGCTGCTTGTGCAGCAGGAAAATGGTAAACAGCTACAGGGTGTTCTTGTCCAATATTTTTTTCAACCACCTCACTAAAAAGATATTGCAGTAAGGTATCTCGTCCTTCCATATCTGCATTAACCAATCCTTGTTGCTTTGCTTTTTCAACCAACTCAGCTTTCGTTGCAGACAAAGGATCTAAACCCACATACTCTTGGAACACAAATTGATAACTTAAAGATTCCGTAGGTGGACAATCTAAAATTTGTTGTAATAAATCATCAACTTCATTGATTAAACGGTACATATCAAAAAACGGACGATACCATTCCAACATTGTAAATTCTGGGTTATGGCGTTTACCTGCTTCTTCATTACGGAATACTTTAGTTATTTGAAATATCGGTCCGCTTCCCTCTGCCAGTAAACGTTTCATATGATATTCAGGGCTAGTAATTAAATGTAGTGTTTGCGAGTTCGCCCCAAATGGCGGCGTAAATTCGGTTTGGAAAGTAGAAAGGTGTACATCGGTTACGGAAAACGCACTTAAAATTGGCGTTTCGACTTCTAACAAGCCTCGATCAACAAAAAACTGGCGTATTTCGGCAATAATTTTTGCCCGTTTTAATAAATTCTGAATTGAGGAAGTAGATTTCCAATTCTCCCCTTGAACAACAGATGACGCTGACATAGTTAATCCTTGGTTAGCAATAACAAGCGTTTTATTTTAATGGGTTCGGTGCGAAATAACAATTTAGCAATATGGTTTATTGATCTTTAACTAAAGAAAAAAGATCTAGGCTATTTTGCCAAATTTGCTCAATAATCTGTTCTGGCTTTTCAGCTCTTAATTCACTTAATGCTTGAAAAATTAATGGTAATCTTGCAGGGTGATTAGGTTGTCCTTGCCAACCCGACACAGGCATATCTGGGCTATCTGTTTCCAATAGCAACGCAGATAGGGGTAATTTGGCAATCGCTTGGCGAGTTTTATTGGCTCGTTGATAGGTAATTGTGCCACCCACCCCAATTTTATACCCTAAATCAACAAACCGTTTTGCTTGTGCATAACTCCCCGAAAAACCATGAATCACACCTGTTGTACTTAAATCAGCTTTTTTTAAGAAAGGATATAACTGATCATTAGCTCGGCGGGAATGTAAACTAACTGGTAATTGATAACGCTTCGCTAACGCTAATTGTGCTGTAAAAAAATGGCACTGCTTTTGCCACAATTCATCAGTAATAATCTCTACTGGATAACGATCCAACCCAATTTCGGCGACCGCAATACACTTTGGATCTTGTAATGCAATAGCTTGTTCTAACTGGAATAAGTCTGCTTCAGTATGTTTAGCAATAAATAATGGGTGCAATCCTAATCCATAATACACATTATTTTCTGTTGCTACCCAATGTGGCAACTTTTCAATACTTTGCTGATCAATTCCCACTACTAAAAACTTTGTTACTTGCTGCTGATTTGCAGCTAATACAATTTGGCACAATGATTGCTGTAAATCTTGTGCCAAATAATCAAGATGGGTATGGGTATCAAAAAACATAGACGGTTTTAGTGGAAATAAGCAAGGCACATTGCCGTTAAGTAACAAACTAATGCGATGGGTAAAAATTTATTTTGTGGTTGTTGGCGTTTAAAGGCTTTGGCAGCAAAAATGATATATAGCACTAATGCGACAATTTTAATTAACAACCAATTTACTAACGTAAAATTAAAGATCACTAAAAAACTTAAACCAGTTACCAATAATAATGTATCAGTGATATGTGGAAAAATTTTTAAGACTTTATATTGTCGCCAATCTCCGCCTCTCCATTGCAGTAAGCCACGAATAATAAATAAAAGTAAACTTGCCCATGCGGCAAAAAGATGTAGATATAATAAGGTTTCCATATGATAAAAAATAGCCATCTAAAAAAATAGATGGCTATTGTGCAGAATCAATCTTACAAAATCAATAATTAAGCAGGGGTAGTTTCTGAATCAGGATCACCCTTTGAAATTGGTTTTAGCATAGTGAAGAAACACACTGTTGCAACAATAGTTAAAGCAACGCCAACCCAAATCGACGTATCATAAGCTAAACCAAAGCCAATCTTCGCATAAGCCAAGAATGTTGAACATACCATTGTCATAAACATCGCTGGGATAGTACAAATCCAGTGGAATTTATGATAACGATAGAGGTATGCTGCAGCAGTCCATAACATAACCATTGCAGTGGTTTGGTTTGCCCAACCGAAATAACGCCATAATACTTGGAAATCAAGTCTCGTAATGATGAAACCCACAATGAATAACGGTATTGCAATCATTAAACGTTTCACTAAACTTTTTTGATCAATTTTAAAGAATTCAGCAATAATTAAACGAGCTGAGCGGAATGATGTATCACCAGATGTAATTGGTAATATCACTACCCCAAGAACCGCTATGATACCGCCAAAGTAACCTAACATTTGCGTAGCTGAATCATAAACGACTTTAGCTGGTGTTCCTGCGTTAATTGCCGCATTCATTTCCGCTGGGTCGTTATAGAAGGTTAAACCAACCATACACCAAATTAACGCAATAATCCCCTCGCCAATCATTGCGCCATAGAAGACAAAACGCCCTTCTTTTTCATTTTCCATACAGCGCGCCATCAATGGAGATTGAGTTGAATGAAAGCCAGATACTGCACCGCAAGCAATGGTAACGAAAATTAATGGCCAAAGTGGCAAATTAGTTGGGTGAAGATTCTCAAAGAACTTAGAAAAACTCATTTCTCCAACAGAATGGAATAATGCTTTATCTTCAAAAAGTAGTGCAAAGAACATTCCGAAAGACATAAAGAGCAATAATGCACCAAAGATCGGATAAACTCGACCGATAATCTTATCGATTGGTACTAATGTTGCAACGATATAGTACACAAAGATAATACTTGTCCAGATAACAAGCGTATGATTACTATCTAGACTTAAACTTTCACCTAAGTTATCCATTGTAATATTCGTTAAAAGGCTTGCTGGAGAGGTAACAAATACAACACCAACAAGGACTAATAATACCAATGCAAGTATATTCATAAAGTGTTTTACTGGCGCGCCTAGATATTTACCAGTAAGATTTGGCACAGATGCACCTCCATTACGTACACTTAACATTCCACTGAAATAGTCATGTACTGCGCCTGCAAAAATACAACCAAATACGATCCACAACATCGCAACTGGTCCATATAACGCACCTAAAATCGGACCAAAAATTGGACCTGTTCCAGCAATATTTAATAACTGAATTAGCCAAATTTTCTTTTTAGACATTGGTACATAGTCAACACCATCATTTAACAAATGGGCTGGCGTTTCACGTTTTGGATTGATTTTAAATACTTTTTCTACAATAGAGCCGTAAATAAAATAACCCGCTAATAATAATGCTACGGCAAGGAGAAACCACACCATAATTTTTCACCTCAATAAGTTATTTAGAGCGGCGAAATTGTAGCAAAAGAATAGTTGAAATGTTAAATATTTATGTAAAGATGTGATTAATATCACATCTATCTAAGAATAATACTGAAAAAATTATTATCATCTCTAATATTTTGGCTATAAAATTTCTTGTTATTATGAAAACCGATAAATAATTTGGTTTGCCGATCCCCTCCATATCAGTGATGAATCGGCTTGTTCTGCGATAAACTTACCATCAATAAGTACATCAATATACGCTAACATTTCTCGCTGTTCTGCATTTAACTCTGCTAATTGATACCCAGTCCAACACCAAATGTCCTTATCTTGGCACTCTGCTTTAATTCGTTTTACCAAGGGTAATAAGCACTTAACATTTCGTGGGTGGAGAGGATCACCCCCTGAAAGTGATAATCCTTGACGACAAATTCTCGTATCTTGTAAATCACAAATAATTTGCTCTTCCATAGCCTGATCAAAAGGAATACCCGCATCAAATGACCAACTTTTCTGGTTATAACAACCTCGACATTGATGCGTACAGCCAGCAACAAATAAAGTACAACGTGTTCCTTCCCCATTCACGACATCAACAGGATAATATTGCAAATAGTTCATCTCGTTTCCTTACTTTTTATAGGTGTTTTACCCGACGTTTCACTTCTGCTTGCTTTCCTGGATTAAATGGTCTTGCATCTGGGCTGCCTAAATAACCACAAACACGGCGAATGACTGAAACTTTTGTACTATCATGATTACCACATTTAGGACACACAAATCCCTTACTCGTACAAGCAAACTCACCAGTAAATCCACATTGATAACATTCATCTATTGGGGTATTGGTACCATAATAAGGTACTCGCTCATAACTATAATCCCACACATCTTCTAATGCTTTGAGATTATGTTGTAAGTTAGGATATTCGCCATAACAGATAAAGCCACCACTTGCCAGCGGTGGATATACCATTTCAAAATCTAATTTATCGTAAGGATTTACTTTTTTCTCCACATCTAAATGAAAGCTATTGGTATAGTATCCCTTGTCAGTTACCCCTTTAATCACTCCAAATTGTTTGCTATCTAATCGGCAAAAACGATCACATAAACTTTCACTTGGCGTTGAATATAAGCTAAATGCATAACCTGTTTCAGCTTGCCATTTTTTGGTTGCCTCACTGAGATAGCGAACGATAGCAATCCCTTTTTCACGTAATCTAGCATTATCAAAAATATGCCCTTGCTGATAGAGTGCGTTAATCGTTTCGTGAATACCGATATAACCTAAAGAGATTGAAGCACGACCATTTTTAAAAATCTTTGCCACATTCTCATCTGCTTTTAAACGTACACCACAAGCACCCTCCATATAGAGAATGGGTGCAACTCTTGCTTTTGTATTCTCTAACCGAGCTATCCTCGTCAATAAAGCCCGTTTTGCTAAAGCTAAACGTTGTTCGAGAATTTGATAAAATTTCTCCTCATTTTGTTTAGCCTCTAAGGCAATACGAGGCAAATTAATACTGACTACCCCTAAATTATTCCGTCCAGCGTGTATTTCTTCACCATTTTCGACATAACGCCCTAAAAAACTACGACACCCCATCGGTGCTTTAAATGATCCCGTTACTTTAACAACTTGCTCATAATTTAAAATATCAGGATACATTCGCTTAGCAGCACATTCCAACGCTAACTGTTTAATATCATAATTTGGATCTTGTGGTTGCTGATTTAAACCGCGTTTAATAGTAAACACTAATTTAGGGAAGACTGCTGTTTTATGGTTTTTACCCAAACCACAAATACGGTTTAATAGGATAGAACGTTGAATTAATCTTGCTTGCCAACTAGTCCCTAACCCAAAGCCAAAGGTTACAAAAGGCGTCTGTCCATTTGCCGTATGCAGGGTATTTACTTCATACTCCAATGATTGAAACGCATCAAAGCACTCTTTTTCTGTCAGTGCATTGGCATAAGCTTCTTCATCTGCTACTTTCCAATATCTCGCTGTTTTTAAATGTTTCTGATAACTTTTTTCTACATAAGGCGCGAGGACTTCATCAATCCGATCAATCGTCGTCCCTCCATAAATATGGCTAGCGACCTGAGCAATAATTTGTGCGCTTACCGCTGTTGCTGTCGTAATTGATTTTGGTGGCTCAATTTCCGCATTCCCCATTTTAAAACCTTGCGTTAGCATTCCTGCTAAATCCACTAACATACAGTTAAACATCGGAAAAAACGGTGAATAATCAAGATCATGATAATGAATTTCACCTCGCTCATGGGCAACGACAATATCAGATGGCAATATATAATTTGTAGCATAATGACGCGCCACAATACCTGCTAGCAAATCTCGTTGAGTTGGAATCACCTTGGCATCTTTATTCGCATTTTCATTAAGTAATAACACATTATTTTGCTCAATAAGTCCCTCAATTTCTTTTGTCAAACGACTACGTTTTTCACGTTCTTTATCACGATCATGGCGATATTCAATATAAGCACGAGCAACCTGCGGATATTTACTTTGCATTAAATGTTCTTCTACAACTTGTTGGATATAAGCAATATCAACTTGTTGTTTAACACTATTTTTGATAGCAAAACTGATGGTTTGGCTTAATTCTGCGAAATAGAGCAGATCCTCCACAGCAACGGCTTTTGCGGCTTGTTGAATTGCATTATGGATAAATTGCGGATTAAAAATGGCTTGTGAACCATCTCTTTTAATCACTGTTAATGACACAGCCTGTTGCTGATAATTTGAAGTAAGTGTTTGACTTGAGGATTTTTGTATCAACATAGACATCTCCTTTTAAAAATTAAGAGACACTATATATTGTTATAAAAATAAATTCAAACACAATATATTGTATTTTATTGCCAGTTATTAAGAATCGTTATCAAGTTGTAAAAATAAATTTTTGCTAAAAACGAGATACCTATCAGCAGGGTTGATAGCAATTTAACAAATTTAACAATTCAGTATTTCAAGAAAAAATTTTTTCAGATACTCGTTACGCATAACACATTAATACATTATCTTTATGGCATAAAAAAAGATTGGCATTGCAACCAATCTTTTTCTCAAAAAACGCTATTAAATTATTTTCTAATCACTAATACCACAGATTCACCAGCGACAGTATCGCCTACTTTTTTTTCCATATTAGCAACTTCGTCCATATTTGAAATAACAATCGGCGTTAATACTGATTTTGCTTTTGCTTCTAATAACTCAAGATCAATTTCAATAATGGTATCACCACGTTTTACTGTTTGCCCCTCTTGTGCGATACGGGTAAAACCCTCGCCTTTTAGTTCTACAGTATCAATACCAAAGTGAACGAATAATTCAATCCCCTCTTTTGATTCCATAGAAAAAGCATGATTAGTTTCAAAAATTTTACCAATCACACCATCAACTGGCGCAACAATTTTGTTACCTTTTGGACGAATCGCAACACCATCACCAACAATTTTTTCAGAGAAAACAACATCAGGAACATCTTCAATGTTGACAATTTCACCTGTTAATGGTGCATAAATTTCTACTTCGACAGCTTTATTGTCTTTTGAACCAAATAATTTATCAAATAAACCCATTTTTTTCTCCTTCTCAGAAACATTTTCAATCTCAAACTGTGCGTAATATTAGCTGAAAATTTTAATTTTGTATCTAGTTTAATGCTTTTTCAGCTAAAAAATTCTCAATTAATCGATCTATATCTGTTGCTGTTGGTTGCAATAACACCTCATTTGCCAGATCTTGCGCATCTTGGTAATTCACATTACGGATTAGTTTCTTAATTTTCGGTACTGAGATAGAACTCATACTAAACTCATCTAATCCCATACCTAGTAGTAAAATTGTTGCTTTTTCATCACCAGCCAATTCACCACACATACCAGTCCATTTTCCTTCTGCGTGCGAAGCATCAATGACTTGTTTAATTAATGATAATACTGCTGGGGTAAGTGGATTATAAAGATGAGAAATCAATTCATTACCACGGTCAACTGCTAATGTATATTGGGTCAAATCGTTCGTACCAATACTAAAGAAATCGACTTCTTTCGCTAAGAATTTCGCATTCACTGCAGCAGATGGAGTTTCTACCATGACACCAACTTGGATATTTTCATCAAAGGCTTTTCCTTCTTCACGAAGTTGTTGTTTCAACGTTTCCAATACCGCTTTAAGTTCTCGAATTTCTTCTACTGAAATAATCATCGGGAACATGACAGCCAATTTACCATATGCTGAAGCACGCAATACTGCACGTAACTGTGCATTAAGAATTTCTCGACGATCTAATGCGATACGAATCGCACGCCAGCCTAAAAACGGATTCATCTCTTTAGGCAAATTCATATATGGTAGATCTTTATCTCCACCAATATCCATAGTACGTAAAATCACTAAACGATTTTGCATCGCTTCTACGACAGCTTTATACGCTTGAAATTGCTCTTCTTCAGTTGGTAACTGATCACGATCCATAAAGAGGAATTCTGTACGATATAAACCAATCCCTTCTGCACCATTACGTTCTGCACCGTCAATATCACGAATCGTACCAATATTGGCACAGACATCAACTCGGCGCCCATCTAATGTTACAGCAGGAAGATCTTTTAATTTAATTAACTCAGCCTTTTCTTCTGTATATTGTTGCTCTACTGCTCTTAAACGAGCAATCTCTTCTTGGCTAGGATTGATATATACCGCATTATTCAACGCATCAAGCACTAAATAATCACCAGTATTCACCTGTGCGGTTACATTATTTGTTCCCACAATCGCTGGCAATTCAAGAGAACGTGCCATAATTGAAGTGTGTGAAGTACGCCCACCAATATCGGTAATAAACCCAAGCACTTTATCTAAATTTAATTGTGCAGTTTCTGATGGTGTTAAATCATAGGCAACTAAAATTGACTCTTCTGCAATCTCGCCTAAATCAACAATATGCATACCTAAAATATTTTTTAATAAACGATTTCCAATATCACGAATATCTCCTGCACGTTCTTTTAGATATTCATCATCAATATCGGAAAGCATTGCCACCTGCTGATCAATGATCACAGAAGCGGCGACATCTGCTGTTACATGATGCTCTTTTAGATAAGCAATGATCTCTTCCTCAAGCTCCTCATCTTCAAGGATCATTAAATGTCCTTCAAAAATAGCTTCTTTTTCCTCACCTAATGTTTGACGAGCTTTTTCTTTAATAGCCGTTAATTGTGCTGATGCCGCTTCTCTCCCTTGGTAAAAACGAGCAATCTCACTCTCAATTTCATCATCAGAAATCTTACGCTTATCAAGAACAATCGGTTCCTCTTTCAATACTAATGCCTTACCAAAGACAATACCTGGAGAAGCTAAAATACCTGAAATCATAATCTAACCTTTTCTAAAATCACTAAATAAATACAGATGTCGCTGTCAAATGAATGACTTATTCTAATGTTGGAATTAATGCAACAAGATGATCTACTGCTGCTTTTTCATCTTCACCTTCTGCAGAGATAGTGATTGTTGTTCCTTGAGTTAAGCCTAAAGTTTGTAATTTAAACAAACTTTTCGCACTCGCACTTTTGCCACCAGAGGTTACAGTAATATCAGATGAGAAACCTTTTGCTTCTTTGACAAATTGAGCTGCTGGGCGAGTGTGTAAACCATTAGGTGCAGTGATGGTAATATCTTGAGAATACATTTTTCTCTCCTTAAATCTCATGGATAGTTAAGAATCATAAAAAATCCGCACTTAATTTTCTGTCATTGCAACAACAAAAATATCAAATGCAGAGTAACAATTTTTTAATATTTATTTTATTAGCTAAAATAAATGTCATCGCTAGTATCGACATTCTTCACCAAGAATCAAGCATAAATCTTCAAAAATTTGCGTTACCGCACAAAAATAGTTGTTTTTAGGTACAAAAAATGCAAAAAGAGATTATTTTTTAGGCAAAAAATAGGAATATTTCCTACACGCCCTATGATTTTCTTTCTAAGAATATTTCTACTTATCTTCAGCCACATATTCCTGACACGCCGATGTTACCCCCAACTGACACACAACCTGCAAATAACGAGATTTCAACGCTGGTTCCAATGTTAACGGCTCACGAGTCAAATAGAACTCCAGTAAACGCTCTCCTGCGGTGAGTTGCCCCAACTCAGCAGCTTGTACAAACCAATAAATCGCCGTTTGTTTATTTACTGCAATGCCATAGCCATTCCAATACACATTGCCTAATAGATATTTTGCTGTTGTATTCCCTAACTCTGCTATCGCCCGCAAACGGATAAACAGCAAATAGGGATCACGCTGTACATCATGCCCATTCGCATATAAATAGAGGAGCATTTCGTTACTTTTCCGCCCCAAAAAATCTGCCGCTACATTAAACCACTTCACTGCTTCTGCAAAATTATCCATTGCAAACGAATTGACACCAAGCGTATAGGCGATACGCACATAATCCCGTAATTCTAGGTAATATTCTATGGTAATTTCTAAATAATTGAGGGGTTCTTGCTTGAAATAAGAGAGCAATGTTTTTTGCATTCTCTCACTGAGTGGTGGCTTACTTTTATCTTGCAGTAGCTGTTGATACCAGTAATTCGCTTGAGCATAATCAGGTGTTCCACCCCACCCATATTGATACATCAATGCCATTTGCCATTGACTAGCAAGATCGCCTTGTTCAGCCAGTTTTTGATACCATTTTAAGGCTTGGGCATAATCCAATTTCACACCAACGCCTTTGAAATACATGGTAGCTAATTGCCGTTGAGCATCAATGTCCCCTGCTTCTGCCGCCTCAGTATAGAACTTTATTGCCTTTGCACTACTTTGTTTAATCCCCTCACCACTTAGATAGAGATTGCCCAGCGCTAATTTTGCTTTGGCACTCCCTTGCGCTGCCGCTTTGCTATACCACTCGAGAGCTTTTGCATAATTTTTCGCCACACCTGCTCCTCGAGTATAAGCTACCCCCATATTAAACTGCGCTTCAACGTGTCCTTGTTCTGCCGCTTTTGTTGCCCACGGCAAGGCATCATCATACTGTTGTGCCTGAAAATAATGCACTGATAACTTATGTTGTGCTGCAGAATAGCCCGAATAAGCAGCTTTCGTTAGCCATGCTATTGCCTCTTCTTGTTGCTGAACATTATCCTTTACTTCATACAATTTAGCTAAAGCATATTGTGCTTCAACATCGCCACCCTCAGCCGCTAAACGAATCCATTTTTCTCCCTCAGTATGATCTATCGTTACACCTTGACCATGTAGATACATCAACCCCAATTCTTTAGCAGCTCTGATTTCTTTCTGTTCTGCCGCTTGGCGAAAGAAATGGGCAGCTGTCGCATAATCTTGTAATACGAAATGCCCAGAATAGTACATTTTCCCTAAGGCAAACTGTCCTTCCGCGACATTCAATTCTGCTGCTTTTTGGAATAACTCATAGGCTTTAGCGTAGTTTTGCTTCACGCCAATACCGTTGTAATACATTGTCCCCAAAGAGAAATACGCTAATGGAAACTCATATTCAATTGCTTGTTGATAAAAGGCTATCGCTTTCGCATTGTCAACCTTCGTACCAAAACCTTTGCTATAAAATTCACCTAACCTAAACATAGCAAAATCTGAACCTTTTGCCGCAGCTTTCTGATACCATTGCAACGCTTCTACATAATCAACAGACACCCCAATCCCAGTTTCATAAATACGCGCTAATTGTAAATGAGCATTTATATCTCCCTGCTTAGCCGCTTGGCGAAACCAATATCTAGAAGCTGCGAAATCTTGAGCGACCATATAACCTTTTTTATATAGCAGCGCAAGATTGTATTGTGCATCAACATCGCCTTGCATTGCGTTTTGGTAAGTACTAAAAAAATTGATGGTTGGACTAGCATTCGCACTCCATAAAATTATCCAAGATAGAAAGAATCCACAGAGTACCTTGTGCATTGTTAATCTCCTTGCTCAGGTTATCGCTTTGTTTTGCCAACAAAATGACGTTGTGATTTCATTTCACTTTTACTGCTGATTAATCGATGATAATTTTCAAAGCGGGCTGGATTAATTTTTCCTTCTTCAACAGCCTCACGAATGGAACAGCCAGGATCATATAAATGCTTGCAATCTTTAAATTTACACGTACCTAAATAAGGTAAAAACTCTCGATAACCATACGTAATATCCTCATCTTCCAAATGCCATAAGCCAAATTCACGGATACCAGGTGAATCAATTAAGTTTCCACCTTGTGGTAAGTGATAGAGGGTTGAAGACGTCGTGGTATGTTGTCCCAAGCCAGAAATTTCACTAATCTCGCCAATAGCAGTATCAACTTCTGGTAAAATCGTCTTCACTAAACTTGATTTTCCAACGCCTGATTGTCCAACAAAAATCGAATTGCCCTGTGCCAATAAAGTTATCAATTCCGTCATACCTTCGCCAGTAAACGTAGATAACATTAGCGTTTGATAACCAATTTGCTGGTAAATTTTTAAGGTATTATCTAATTCTGCTCGCTCAGGCGTATCTAATAAATCAATCTTATTAATGACAATAACAGGTTTAATGTGTGCTTTTTCACAAATCACTAAATAACGATCAATAATATTTAAAGATAATTTTGGTGCGATTGCCGATACAATCACAATTTGATCAATATTCGCCGCAATCACTTTTAATCCATCATAATAATCAGGACGACTTAATTCACTGGTACGAGGGTGTTTCGCCTCAACAACCCCACTAATCCCTTGCATTTCAGCTAATCCTTGTCGCCAGATCACTCGATCTCCCACCACTACATCGCTTAATGTACGTCTTAAATTACAACGAAACTTCTCACCTTGTAGATTTTCTACATCTACATGTTGTGAATAACGAGTTACGACAATTCCTTCTTGAGCGGCACCAAGCATATCTTCTTGCCAAGTAGGTTCTTGTTTTAATTTTTGTTGATGTTTACGCAAATTTTTATGTTGATTAGAAGCAATACGACGTTGCTGATTATGGGTCAACTTACGTTTACTCAAGTCCACTCCTTACGGTTATTCGAAAAATGACGTAAAATATTCGCTAATATTACTAAATAGGATACCTGATATTATGCAATTAGATAAACAAAATCTCATTTGGATTGATTTAGAAATGACAGGGCTAGACCCGAACACAGATCGTATTATTGAGATTGCCACAATCGTAACAGATAAAGATCTAAATATTTTAGCTGAAGGTCCCGTATTAGCAATCAAACAAACAGAATCTGTCTTAGCAGGAATGAATGAATGGTGTCAAAAAACGCATAGCCAAAACGGTTTAATTGAACGAGTTCGTCAAAGCACACTCACTGAACGAGCAGCTGAGCTACAAACATTAGATTTCTTAAAAAAATGGGTACCCAAAGGCGTTTCTCCAATTTGTGGCAATAGTGTTGCACAAGATAAACGCTTTTTATTTAACTATATGCCTGAATTAGCAGATTATTTCCATTATCGTTATCTTGATGTGAGTACATTAAAAGAGTTAGCAATACGTTGGCAACCTAATGTACTTGACGGCTTCCAAAAGAAAAATTCGCATCTTGCATTAGATGATATCCGTGAATCCATTGCTGAATTAGCTTATTATCGCCAACATTTTATTCAACTTACCAAATCAAATGCTTGATAAAACAGCAACTATCCACACTCGATAGTTGCACTCTGCTATTTTTTTCGTATAATGCTCTACCGTTAAGCGGGAATAGCTCAGTTGGTAGAGCACAACCTTGCCAAGGTTGGGGTCGCGAGTTCGAGCCTCGTTTCCCGCTCCAAATTTTCCTTTCCACACTCTGCGGGAATAGCTCAGTTGGTAGAGCACGACCTTGCCAAGGTCGGGGTCGCGAGTTCGAGCCTCGTTTCCCGCTCCATTTTATTTATTAAATCATGTTAAATTCATTCTCTAAGATATCAATCTATCTCACATTCTTCGTTTATTTTTCTATTGCAGATTGATTTTATTGTTAATTTTCATATTTTATGATTGACATTTCTCTTAATTACAGATAAAAGAATATCATTTGTTAACAATAATAAAACATTATGATTACATTTTCTTTTACGAGTGAATACTCAATTATCTGTACACTACCCTCACCAGCAACTTTAGAAAAACAGCAACAAATTTGGCATATTGCGGATCTTGCTAGACAATTACCTTATATCAATGAAGTTGTTGTTGGTATGAATAATTTTACTGTTTATTTCCAAGCGGAAATTTCTCCTGACACCTTAGAACAACAACTAAAACAGTTATGGGTTAATCATTCACAGCAACAGCTTTCCTATCCAAGTAAATTAATTGATATTCCTGTTCACTATGGAGGGGAGTTTGGCGAAGACTTATTCGATGTCGCTAACTATCACAACACAACTCCCCAGCAAATTATTCAACGTCATACTTCTGTAACCTACACCGTTTTTATGATGGGTTTTCAGCCTGGTTTTCCCTATTTAGGTGGCTTACCAGAAAATTTACATACACCAAGGCGAGAACAACCGAGAACCAAAGTCCCCGCTGGGTCAGTCGGTATTGGCGGCAGTCAAACAGGTATTTATCCATTTAGTTCTCCTGGTGGGTGGCAAATCATCGGGCGAACCACAATACCACTTTTTGATATCAAACAAACCCCACCCGTTTTATTAAAAGCGGGAGATCAAATTCGTTTTATAGCAGAGAAAATATATCTATGATTTATATTGAAAAGATTAGTGGATTTGCCCATATCCAAGATTTAGGTCGCTTTGGGTATCGAAATTTTGGTATTGGACACGCAGGCGCGATGGATCCTCTCGCCTTACAAGCAGGTAATTTACTCCTAGAAAACACCTTTGATGCTTCTGCCATAGAACTTTCACTTGGTGGTATCACCCTGACTTTTGATTGTGATACCCCGTTTTGTTTAACTGGAGCTTTATGTGAAGCTTATCTAGACGACAATCCTATCTATGCCTATTGGCGTTATACCGCTAAAGCGAAACAACGTTTAACGATTAAACGACTTACTCAAGGAAATTATTGTTATCTTTGTGTAGCTGGCGGTTTTCTTGTTCCCCAAGTATTAGGATCATACAGTACAGATCTGAAAGCAGGTTTTGGCGGATATAAAGGAAGATGCTTAGCCAAAGGCGATCATATCCCAACAGGCAAACGTGATCTTTATCTGAGCTCAATAGGCATTGAACCGATTGCATTTACTAATAATATTTACTTTATTGCTTCTTCAGAGTTTTCTGCTTTTACCTCAGAGAGTCAACAATATTTTACCCAACAAACTTGGTCTCTATCTCAGAATAGCAACCGTATGGGATACCGTTTTTCAGGTGAAAAACCTTTGCAATTAAAACAACCTTTAGAAATGCTGTCATATGCTGCACCAATGGGCACAGTTCAAGTGCCACCTGATGGTCAACCAATTATTTTAATGGCGGACACTCAAACTACAGGTGGTTATCCTAAAATTGCGTGTGTTATTCAAGCCGATTTAGGACGATTAGCACAAAATAAGTTAGGTGATCCGCTGCAATTCCATCTCATTTCTCGTCAACAGGCATTAGAAATTTCCCAACAAAATCAACTCTATTTAGAAAATATTAGGAGAACTACCTATGAAGCACGTTGATTTAAATATTGATATCGCTGAGGGCTGTAGCAACGATCAGCAATTATTACAACTTGCTACATCTGCAAATATTTCTTGTGGATTACACGCTGGTGATTTCAACGAAATGCGCAAAGCAATCCAATGGGGCAAACGCTATCAAACGCGTATAGGAGCCCACCCTAGCTTTCCTGATCGAGAGAATTTTGGTCGATCAATCATGCAGTTAAGTGATGAAGAGTTAAAAGCTTGTTTGCTTTATCAGCTGGGTGCAATTAAAGCCCTTTGTGATGCTGAAAATATCACACTTGCCTACGTCAAACCTCATGGTGCGTTATATAATCAGGCAGCAAAAGATCTACATTTAGCCACACTATTAGCCCAAACAATTAAGCAATTTGATCCTACGCTTAAACTGATGGGACTCTCTGGAAGTTTGATGTTAACAGTAGCGACTCAGCATGGTTTAGGCACAATTTCTGAAGTTTTTGCGGATCGCCATTATCTATCCGATGGTTCCTTAGTTCCACGCTCTCACCCTCAAGCACTAATTGAAAATGAATCTCAAGCAATCCAACAAGTACTACAAATGGTCTTGCACGGTTCGGTAACAAGCCTTGAGGGTAAGACTATTGCGATTCAAGCAGATAGTATTTGTTTACATGGTGATGGCATACATGCCATTTCATTCGCTGAAAAGATTAGAGAAGCATTAACTGCTCATCAGGTTTCTATTATGCCTAGTTAATTTAAAACAAAAATAAGGAATTATTATGAAAAATAATCGTAGTGCATTATTAGGTGCGGCATTTTTAATGGCAACATCTGCAATCGGTCCAGGATTTTTGACCCAAACAGCAACATTCACTCAAACACTCGCTGCAAGTTTTGGTTTTGTTATTTTACTCTCTATTTTGCTTGATATTGGCGCACAATTAAATATCTGGCGCATCATCACTGTTTCAGAAAAAAAAGCCCAAGATATTGCAAATAATATAATACCTGGTGCAGGCTATTTCTTAGCAATCCTGATTGTTATGGGCGGATTAGCCTTTAATATTGGAAATGTTGGCGGAGCAGGTCTAGGCTTAAATATTCTAACTGGTATTCAACCTGAAATAGGGGCTATTATTAGTGGCGTTATTGCCATCGGTATTTTCTTGTTTAAAGAAGCAGGCAAAATAATGGATCGCTTTGCCCAATTTATGGGATTTATTATGATCGCCCTAACTGTTTACGTTGCCTATAATACCAATCCTCCGATTGCCGACGCGGCTACCCACACTTTTATTCCTGAAAAGATCGATGTCATTGCCATTATTACGCTAGTTGGTGGTACGGTCGGTGGTTATATTACCTTTGCAGGTGCTCATCGTCTTCTTGATGCAGGAATTAAAGGTCAAGCGGCACTAAAAGAAGTCAGTAAAAGTTCTATTTCAGCCATTCTTATTGCCTCTATTATGCGAGTTGTTCTCTTTTTAGCGGTGTTAGGTGTGGTTTCTCAAGGTGTAAAACTTGATCCAGCAAATCCTGCAGCAACGCCTTTTTCTCATGTCGCAGGTAATATTGGCTTAATTATATTTGGAATTGTAATTTGGGCAGCCTCTATTACTTCTGTTATCGGTGCGGCTTATACCTCTGTATCTTTCCTGACAAGCTTTTCCCCTATTTTTGATAAACATAAAAATTATTGGATCATTGCTTTTATTATTATCTCCACGGCAATATTAGCAACCATTGGACGTCCAGCTCAGGTTCTTGTCTTTGTCGGCACATTAAACGGATTAATACTCCCTATTTCATTAGGGTTAATTTTATTAGCTGCACATAAACAAAAAATTGTAGGTACTTATAAACACCCAATTTGGCTGACTATTTCTGGGGTAATTGTCGTTATTTTAATGGCTGTATTAAGTATTATTACTCTCAGCAAATATCTCAATAATATTTTTGCTTAATTCAGCTAAACTAACTATATAGTGATTAATTATTTCCACCATATAGGAATAATTTTATGACAAATTTTGAATTATTAATGGAAGGAGTTAATTTAATGTTTTCAGGAATGGGATTCGTGATTCTGTTCCTGATAGTATTAATTTACTTAGTTAAATTAATGTCTTACATCATAAACAAACTTTCCGCAACGAAAGAGATTTTTATTGGGCAAGCCAATATCAGTCCCAATAAAGATGCACATTTATATCCAATTATTATCGCAGCAATACATCACCATCGCCGTAAACAAGGCAAGGAATAATTATTATGAATAACAATAAAAATATTGCAATTACTGATGTTACCCTATGTGAGGGTAGCGCTTCATTATTATCTTCTCGGTTACATCTAAAAGAGATATTGCCAATCGCAACAGAATTAGATAATAGTGGCTATTGGTCATTAGAAGTGCTCAATAGTGAAATTTTTCATGATTGTCTTCAATATTTCGGCGAAGATCCTTGGGAACGTTTACGAGAACTCAAAAAAGCAATGCCAAAAACCCCTTTACAAATAGCCTTGCAAGGACAACAGTTATTTGGAACTCGCTATTATGCTAATGATGTAATTGATCTTTTTATTGAGCGAGCTATCGCTAATGGTATCAGTATCTTCAGAATTTTTGACGCCATGAATGATATTCGTAATCTGCGACACCCTCTGATTGCAGCTCGTCAAAATGGTGCTCATGTTCAAGGCACATTATGCTATACCACCAGCCCAGCTCATACCTTAAACACTTGGCTAAATCTTACAGAACAACTCTTAGAAATAGGCATAGATTCTTTAGTCATTAAAGATACAGCAGGGATTTTAACCCCAATGGCAGCCTATGAATTAATCAAAGCGATTAAACAACATTTTGAAATAAAATTACATCTTCACTGCAACGCCACAACTGCTGTAGCTGGCATAACACTTTTTAAAGCGATTGAAGCAGGCATAGATGGCATTGATACAACTAATTTTGCTATGCAAAACAACTATGCTCCACCAGCCATAGCACCGTTAATTGTTGTGCTGCAAAATACACCTTTTCAAACCGATCTAAAACTTAACTATTTAGAAAAGGTAGCAAATTATTTGCAAACAGTACGACCAAACACGCCTAATTATGAAACCACTATCATAGGAAATCACTATGCACTATTAAATTCACAGATTCCGTTTCCTATGCAAACCGCTATTAAAACACAATTAGCAAAACATAATGCAGTTGAACAATTTGATGCCGTTTTGCAAGAAAGTACTAATATTCGTAAAGACTTAGGTTATATCCCACTTATCTCTCCATTTACACAAATTGTAACCACGCAAGCCATCGACAATATTTTCACTGGCGATCGTTATCAAACAATAACTAACGAGATTGCAGCGATTGTAAAAGGTAACTATGGCGCAACACCAGATTCCGTAAGTTCTGAATTAAAAGCAAAAGTGTTCAAAGATCAGCTACCATCAACCATTACCCACCCGATTGAGACACTTGCTCCAGAAATGGAAGTATTAACTCGCGAAACATTGCAACAAGCAAAAGCGAAAAATATTCAATTAAAAGCAGATGGCACTGATGATGATATTTTGCTTATCGCATTAGCTCCTGAATCAGGTTGGCATTTTTTACAAAACAGAAATAATCCCTCAGTGTTTAAAAAAGAAGTTGCAAGCAAAACCTCAACCACTTTAGCAGAACATTCTATAAAAACTTCAACACAAGAGATCTATACTGTTGAGTTAGAAGGAAAATCTTTTGTTGTGAAAGTAAGCAATGGCGGTGAAATTGATACGATTACTCCAATCTCTTCACCTACGATCCCTCTTTCACATTCTCCAACACCGCCTCAAACAATATCGAAAGATACCAATACGCAAGCCACAACAGTAACTGCACCAATGGCAGGTGCCGTTGTAAAAATATTGGTTAAGCAGAACCAAACCGTTGCTCAAGGCGATGTCTTATTAATCCTTGAAGCGATGAAAATGGAAATTCAAATTTGTGCCGAAACCTCAGGAACAATCCAAACCATTCATGCCAATGTTGGCGATACGGTTGCTGCTGATGATACATTAATAACAATAATATAAGAGGATATGATGAATAGTTTTGTTGCATTAATACAAGGAATGGGGCTATGGCATTTAACGTTAGGTCAAGCCATTATGATTATCATTAGCTTGCTCTTACTGTGGCTGGCAATTAAACGTCAATTTGAACCTTTATTACTATTACCAATAGGCTTTGGCGGATTGTTAGCAAATATTCCCGATGCAGGGTTAGCAATGACGGCATTAGAAAGTTTACTGCAACAAAACAATCCCGAACATTTAACTATCCTTGCTTCTACCTTAGAGGTACAACCAGAACTTATTACGCTAAAAACCGCTATTGAACAACTCTCTTCATCTCAGCTTCATCAATTTGAGACATTGGCACAAAATTTAGGATATTCGACAGGCATCTTATCGTTATTCTATCAAGTTACGATTGGCTCTGGTGTCGCCCCTTTAATTATTTTTATGGGGGTTGGCGCAATGACCGATTTTGGTCCATTACTAGCAAATCCTAAAACATTACTACTCGGTGCTGCTGCACAATTTGGTATATTTGCCACAGTACTCGGTGCATTAACCTTAAATTATTTTGGACTAATAGAATTTACGTTACCGCAAGCCGCTTCGATTGGCATTATTGGTGGTGCAGATGGTCCAACAGCGATTTATTTAGCGAGTAAATTAGCCCCTGAACTGCTCGGTGCTATTGCCGTTGCTGCGTATTCTTATATGGCATTAGTCCCGCTAATTCAACCACCGATTATTCGCGCGTTAACATCGACTAAAGAACGTCAAATTCGCATGGTTCAATTACGCCCAGTAAGTAAAACGGAAAAAATTGTATTCCCTATCATCTTACTTCTCTTAGTTGCGTTATTACTACCCGATGCCGCACCGCTATTAGGTATGTTCTGTTTTGGTAATCTTATGCGCGAAAGTGGTGTTGTCGAACGATTAAACGATACCGCGCAAAATGCGTTAATCAATATCGTAACCATTTTTTTAGGATTATCTGTTGGTGCAAAATTAGTTGCTAGTAAATTTTTGCAACCACAAACGCTCGGTATTCTTGTTCTAGGCATTATTGCTTTTGCTATAGGGACTGCAAGCGGTATTTTAATGGGGAAATTAATCAATCGTTTTAGTAAAACCGCGATCAATCCTATTATTGGAGCTGCTGGCGTGTCTGCGGTACCGATGGCAGCAAGGGTAGCAAATAAAGTCGGGCTAGAAGCCGATAAACAGAACTTCCTTTTAATGCATGCAATGGGACCAAATGTTGCTGGTGTTATTGGCTCCGCTATTGCAGCGGGCATCATGCTGAAATATGTATCTAACCTAATGTAAAAACGATTAAGACATTAACACTCCCAGCTAAGCAAATTAAGGTAAGCACCAAAAAATTTAGGACTTAGCAAGTAGAACGACAGGAAATAAAAATAAAAAGGCTATCATTTGATAGCCTTATTTATTTTTTGCCCCTTTGTTATTTTGATTTTTTGATCACACTCTTATTTCAACTAGCAAATTTTGCTATGATACTCACTTTTTACGATACACTTATTAATATTTTATTCAGGATTTCATATAACCATGCACTTTCATTTATTTCTTGAAAATGAAGCCGCAACACTTGCTTTTGGTCAAAAGTTGAGTGTATTGCTCACTAACCTAACAGAAAATTTTGTGATTTATTTAAATGGTCAACTTGGTGCAGGTAAAACAACACTAACACGTGCAATTATTCAAAATATGGGTTATCAAGGAAATGTCAAAAGCCCAACTTACGCCTTAGTGGAAGAGTATCATTTACATAATAAAAGCATTTATCACTTTGATTTATATCGCTTAAGTGATCCTGAAGAATTAGAATTTTTTGGTTTTCGTGATTATTTTCGTCCACATACATTATGTCTATTAGAATGGGCAGAAAAAGGCGGTGATTTAGTTCCTCCTGCTGATTTATTAATAACATTAAATTATCAAGACAATGCACGTGAAATAATATTGCAAGCTAACTCTATTGCTGCAGAGCAAATTATTTGCGCTTTAATAACAGATCAAGCAAAATAACCGCTAATTAATTATTTTTCTAAATCATTATAAGTAACCTATTGATATAAAATAAAAAATGAGAAAAATTACTACATTTAGTTATTGGTTAATCACCATGTTATGTCTGATATTCAGCTTATCCAGTTTTGCGGGTACACTGAAATCAATCAATATCCACAATACAGACAAAGAAACTCGTGTCGATTTTCGTTTTAGTTTATCGAGTAAATATAGTTATTTTTATTTAGAAAAACCTCATCGATTAGTTATTGATTTTGTTAATAGCCAAAGTAGTCCAGGGTTACTTCCTAAAAATAATCATACAAATCTACAAAAAATCGGACAAGGTAAACCTAATCGTCCAAATAATCTACGAGTTGTTTTGTATTTGGAACAAAATGTGCGAGCTATTTTTATCAATAATAAAAATGGAATTTCAGTAAAAATTCCCAACCCTAAAGGTACTTCAGAAAAAGTTAACAATATAAAAAAACAAAAGCAGCAAAACCAAAAGAGACAGAATAATCATAACAATACGGTTTTACCTGTTGTCAGTAAAACCCCTTCTCGCTCAACCCCCTATATTATAGCGATTGATCCTGGGCATGGCGGAAAAGATCCTGGCGCAATAGGTAAAATACTAAAAGTTAAAGAAAAAAATATCACATTATCTATCGCTAAAGAGCTAAAAGCATTATTGGATCAAGATCCAAATTTTAAAGCGGTGCTTACTCGTTCTGGCGATTATTTTATTTCTGTGCCAAGCCGCTCTGACATTGCTCGTAAATATAAAGCAAATTTTTTAATCTCTATCCACGCTGACTCGGCGCCAAGCTCATCTCCTAAAGGTGCTTCTGTTTGGGTGCTATCAAATCGCCGTGCTAATAATGAGATGGGAAAATGGTTAGAAGATCATGAAAAGCAATCAGAATTGTTAGGCGGAGCAGGAAATGTGCTATCGACACATAATGAGAAATACCTCGATCAGACAGTACTCGACTTACAATTTGGGCATTCTCAGCGTGTTGGCTATGAACTAGGGGACAATATTTTACGTCGCTTTGGGCAAATTACACAGCTTAGTCGAAAAGAGCCACAACACGCAAGTTTAGGCGTATTACGTGCGCCTGATATTCCATCAGTTTTAGTAGAAACAGGTTTTGTCAGTAATAAAGTAGAAGAACAAAAATTGAATACTCTAACGTATCGCCGACAAATTGCTAGAGCAATTTATAATGGCTTAGTCGATTATCAAAAAAATAATTTAGTCAATATTGTACAAATTCCTAAATCAAATACTCAGAAAAAACATGATGTTGCTATGCCTGACTTTCATAAAGTAGGTAAAAATGAAACGTTATACCAAATTTCACGTACCTATAATATTTCTATTAACCAACTGCTAAAACTTAATCCAACGTTAAACCCAGATCATTTGTTAGTTGGACAAAAAATACGTTTAAAAGAGAAATAATTATGCCAATTCAAATTTTGCCACCACTACTTGCCAATCAAATTGCCGCTGGGGAAGTGGTTGAACGCCCTGCTTCCGTTGTGAAAGAGTTGATTGAAAATAGTTTAGATGCTGGGGCAAATAAAATCCAAATTGATATTGAACAAAGTGGTAGTGGGTTAATTCGTATTCGTGATAATGGCATTGGTATCCCAAAAGAAGAGTTACAACTTTCCTTAATGCGCCATGCTACCAGCAAAATTGCAACGCTAGATGATCTGGAAAATATCCTTAGCCTAGGTTTCCGTGGTGAGGCTTTAGCAAGTATTAGTTCTGTTTCTCGCTTAACGTTAACCTCACGAACAGCAGAGCAAACCGAAGCGTGGCAGGTATATGCGCAAGGACAAGAGATGGAAGCAACAATTCTTCCTGCTTCACACCCAGTAGGTACCACCGTAGAAGTTGCTAATCTCTTTTTTAATACCCCTGCACGTCGTAAATTTTTACGCAGTGATAAAACAGAATTTGCTCATATTGATGAAGTGGTAAAACGTATTGCCCTAGCCAAACCTACGATTCACTTTATCCTCACGCATAATGGAAAATTAATTCACCAATATAAACCAGCAATAGATACCAACGCTCAATTAAAACGCTTATCGGCAATTTGTGGCAATGAATTTACCGAGTACGCATTGCGTATTGATTGGCAATATGAGGACATGCATCTCCATGGCTGGGTAGCCGCACCGCAATTTTATCGAACACAAAATGATTTTAACTTCAGCTACGTCAATGGTCGAATGATGAAAGATAAAGTCATTCTGCACGCTTTACGCCAAGCTTATGCTGATTATCTCTCTACCGATCAATTTCCTGCATTTGTATTATTTTTGGAAATTGATCCTACTCTGGTCGATGTGAATGTTCACCCAACTAAACATGAAGTGCGTTTTCATCAATCCCGCCTTGTACATGATTTTATTTTGCAAGGTGTTATTAACGCTCTCTCACAAACACAACACCTATTTGCCAATGAACATAATGATCAACCAACAACAATCAACACACAAGAACAAGTAGCTGAACCTCAAGCCCAGTATGAATCACCACAGCAAAACTTTAATGCCATGCCACAAAATCGTTCTGCTGCTGGTAAAAATATTTTTAATTATTCCGCAGAACGCTATTTAACAAAAACAAATAAACAAGCGTATCAACAATATCATCATTTGCTGCAATCTGCACATCAAGCTACCACTGAACAATCTACAATATCTCATCAAGAAATATCCTCACCTATCTCAACACAAGATATTGTAAAATCTACAGTTGCCACGGATAGCATAACAACACAATCTCAGCTAAAAGTACTATCGTTTTTACCACAAGGCTTATTATGCTTACAACAACAAGATAGACTCTATCTACTAGCAACAAGAAAACTACAAAAAATTGCATATTTTCATCAATTACAAGATCCAAATAAGTTTTGTCAGGCTTTATTAATTCCAGTGAGCTTTCAATTAGATAAGCAACAATTAGCAAATTATGAGCAATATAAACTCTACTTTGCCCAAGCAGGCTTTACGATTCAACAATATGCAGAAAGAATTACGATTACTCATATTGCCACATTATTACGCCACCAAAATCTACAACAGTTAACCATTAAATTACTTAATGCGACGATTCCCAACAACACGACTTTTCTCCAAATGTTATTTGAGGAAATCCTTGTTGAGCCTATTACTGTCCTAGCTGATGCAATCAACGTCTTACAAGATCTTGAGCAACGCACTACAAATAATACTATTTTAGAAGCATGCATCGAAATTGATTTAACCCCTTATTTAACTGAGCATTGATAATGATGACTAAAAAGCCTCTCGCTATTTTTCTTATGGGACCAACAGCTTCTGGTAAAACAGGGCTGGCTATTCAACTGAGTAAAATACTACCATGTGAAATTATTAGTGTTGACTCTGCATTGATCTATCGAGGTATGGATATTGGTACGGCAAAACCTACGCCTAAAGAATTGGCTGAAACCCCTCACCGATTAATTGATATTAGAGATCCAGTTGAAAGTTATTCGGCAGCGGATTTTCGTTTAGACGCGCTACAGGCGATGCAAGAGATTAGATCTCAAGGCAAAATTCCACTTTTGGTCGGCGGAACAATGCTCTATTACAAAGCTTTATTGGAAGGATTATCGCCTTTACCACAAGCCAACCCAGAAGTCCGAGCTAACATTGAAGCAAAAGCAGAACAATTCGGTTGGCAGGCATTACATCAAGAATTAGCTAAAGTGGATCCAATATCAGCCGCAAGAATTCACCCTAATGATCCACAACGCATCAACCGAGCATTAGAGGTTTACTATCTAACAGGAAAATCATTAACTGAACTCACTGAACAGAAAGGTGAACCGCTTCCGTATCAGTTATTACAATTTGCTATTGCTCCTCAGGATAGAAGCGTATTACACCAACGTATTGAAGAACGTTTTCTACAAATGTTAGATCAGGGATTCCAGCAAGAAGTCGAAAAACTATATCAACGGAGTGATCTGCATTTAGATCTGCCTTCTATTCGTTGTGTTGGCTATCGACAAATGTGGGAATTTTTACAGCATAAATATGATTATGACGAAATGGTTTATCGCGGTATTTGTGCAACAAGGCAATTAGCAAAACGGCAAATTACTTGGTTAAGAGGTTGGAAATCACCAATTATTTGGCTAGATAGTTTAAATATTGAACAAGCGAAATTCACCATTCTTGAAAAAATAATGGAATTTAAATCTTAGTAGATAATCTTTTCATTTCAGTGATGACATAACAAAATATTATTGTTATATTGTTACT
Organism: Gallibacterium trehalosifermentans; assembly: GCF_042433055.1. Classification (NCBI taxonomy): domain Bacteria; kingdom Pseudomonadati; phylum Pseudomonadota; class Gammaproteobacteria; order Pasteurellales; family Pasteurellaceae; genus Gallibacterium; species Gallibacterium trehalosifermentans. The sequence continues at coordinate 98,251 of NZ_JBHLWB010000009.1, read as the reverse complement.
CACTATCGGGTAGATAGTACCTTAGTTTAATTACATCACAGCATCTAAAACTAAGATTTTTTTGCATAATTATTAGCATCTTAATCAAAAAAGGAAAAGAAAATGGCAAAAGGACAATCATTACAAGATCCTTATTTAAATGCACTTCGTCGTGAACGTATTCCTGTTTCAATTTACCTCGTAAATGGTATTAAATTACAAGGACAAATTGAGTCTTTTGATCAATTTGTCATTCTCCTTAAAAACACTGTTAGCCAAATGGTATATAAACACGCTATTTCTACAGTTGTTCCTGCGAGAGCTATTTCTCACCACAACCATCAAGCCAATGCTTCTACTGTACAAGAAGAAGATGTGAATAATAGTATCTCTGAAGAAGAATAAATCATTCATCATTAAGAAACAGATTAAAAGATTTCTTTCTTTTTGAAAGAAATCTTTTTAACGTTAACTAGCATTTTTCTACATAAATGACACTTTCTTATTTCACTCTTTTTTAAAGCATATTCAAGCATAGCCCTTTTAATATTTTACAATAAATTAAAATATCCCTAATTAATCAACTTATAAATTAAGTCCAATAAAAAAGGGCTATCCAAAGCCCTTTTTTCTACTATTTTTACATTAAATTTCTGGTGTATCACTATCCTTTTTGGCTTCAGAAACTGACTCTTCAGCCTTATCTTGTTGTTCTGGTTTCTCCATTGGCTTTTCTTTTTCTACCCAACCTGCTGGAGGTGTAACCTCTTGACGCTCCATTAATTGTTTAATTTGTGGCTCATCAATCGTTTCATATTTGACTAGTGCATCTTTCATTGCGTGTAAAATATCCATATTTTCCAGCAGTAACTGATGAGCTCGTTGGTAGTTACGCGACACAATATCACGTACTTCTTCATCAATCGTATGCGCAGTTTCATCTGACATATGTTTTGCTTTCGCCATAGAACGTCCTAAGAACACTTCGCCCTCATTCTCTGCATAGAGAATCGGACCTAACTTACTGGAGAAGCCCCATTCAGTAACCATTTTACGTGCAATATTCGTTGCAACCTGAATGTCATTTGACGCCCCAGTCGACACATTCTCATCACCGTAAATTAATGCCTCTGCAATACGTCCCGCATATAACGTAGAAAGTTTACTTTCTAATTGTTTTTGGCTAATACTAATTTGATCGCCCTCAGGTAAGAAGAAAGTTACCCCTAATGCTCTACCACGAGGAATAATTGTTACTTTATGCACAGGATCATGTTCTGGTACGAGATACCCAACAATAGCGTGTCCTGCTTCATGATAAGCGGTTGATTCTTTTTGCTTATCCGTCATCATCATGGTACGACGCTCAGGTCCCATATTGATCTTATCTTTCGCTTTTTCAAATTCGATCATAGTAACCAATCGTTTATTAGTACGAGCAGCAAATAACGCAGCTTCATTGACTAAGTTTGCGAGGTCTGCACCTGAATAACCTGGCGTACCACGCGCAATCGTCATCGCATCAACATCGCCAGCCAATGGAATTTTACGCATATGTACTTGCAAAATTTGCTCACGCCCACGTACATCAGGCAAACCAACAACAACTTGACGGTCAAAACGACCTGGGCGAGTTAACGCTGGATCAAGGACATCTGGGCGGTTAGTTGCTGCAATCACAATAACCCCTTCATTCCCCTCAAAGCCGTCCATTTCAACTAACATTTGGTTTAACGTTTGTTCACGCTCATCATGACCACCGCCTAAACCTGCACCACGTTGGCGACCAACCGCATCAATTTCATCAATAAAAATCAAACAAGGCGCAGCTTTTTTCGCTTGTTCAAACATATCACGAACACGAGAAGCCCCGACACCAACAAACATTTCAACAAAGTCAGATCCTGAAATGGTAAAGAATGGTACTTTTGCCTCACCAGCAATAGCTTTTGCTAACAAGGTTTTACCTGTTCCTGGAGGACCAACCATTAAAATCCCTTTTGGAATTTTTCCGCCTAATTTTTGGAATTTGCTTGGATCACGTAAGAAATCAACAATCTCGCCGACTTCTTCTTTCGCTTCATCACACCCTGCCACATCGGCAAAGGTTGTTTTAATTTGTTCTTGAGTCATCATTCTGGCACGGCTTTTACCAAACTTCAAAGCACCGCCACCGCCACCTTGCATTTGACGCATAAAGAAGATCCACACCCCAATTAACAGCAACATTGGGAACCATGAAATTAAGATTTGCGCCAATAACCCTCGTCTTTCTGGAGGCGTACCCGCTACCTTAACATCTTTCTTTAATAAATCATCTAACACTTTATCATCATATAATGGCATAACGGTTTGATATTTATCGCCATTTTTCTTTGTAACAGTAATCTCATTACCATCAAATACAGTTTCTGAAATTTGATTATTACCAATATCCGTAATAAATGTAGAGTAATCGATCGAGTCTCTCGAACTACCAGAAAAACCTTGGAAAACGGTCATAAGCACAACGGCTACGACACTCCAAAGCATGATATTTTTAAGCATATTATTATTTTTCAAGGTAAATCCCCGTTTATATTTGTTTGATTAAAAAATGGTTTTCTTTGTGGTTAATGTTTATAACCAGTTGCAACAATATAGACTTCCCGTGAGCGATCTCTTGAAGCCTCTGGTTTGCGTACTTTTACATTCTTAAATAATGAGCGAATTTCTCGTAGATATTCATCAAAGCCCTCTCCTTGAAACACTTTCACCACAAAACTACCTTGTGTAGCAAGAACTTGCTTACACATATCTAAAGCTAACTCGACAAGATACATTGCACGTGGAATATCCACCGAAGGCATACCACTAAAATTAGGTGCCATATCAGACATCACCACATCAACTTTATTCTCACCAATCTTATCTAGCAATGTATGTAAGACCTTTTCTTCACGAAAATCGCCTTGTAAAAAATCAACCCCAACAATAGGATCCATATCTAAAATATCACAAGCAATAACCCGACCTTTTTGTCCAATTTGAGTTACAACATATTGCGACCACCCTCCAGGGGCAGCACCAAGATCGACCACGGTCATATTTGGCTTAAATAATTTATCCGTTTTTTGGATTTCATCTAATTTAAAATAGGCTCGTGAACGCAATTTTTGCTTATGAGCCTGTTGAACAAATTTATCTTTGAAATGTTCGTTGAGCCAGCGAGTCGAACTAGCTGAACGTTTTTTCTTACCCATAACTACTCAAATCTAAAACTAATTACATTGCTATCAAAAAATACCGATACTATATGATGATTATTATCTAAATTTCAAGGCAAAGTAATATAAATTAAACGAATACAGTAATAGGTAAGAAAATTATCACGAATTACACTTAAACGAGATATAGATTCTGTCATTTTTACTGAATTCCTTTCTATTTTGTTCATAACTGTTTACAATCGTATGTTTTACAGATTTATGATTTATAAGGATCAATATGGCACTTACTCTTTCAACAAAACAAAAGCAATATCTAAAAGGTTTAGCTCATCATCTAAATCCTGTTGTGTTATTAGGTGGGAATGGGCTAACTGAAGGTGTTATTGCTGAAATTGATAATGCGCTTAGCCACCACGAATTAATTAAAGTGAAAATTTCTGGTGTAGAACGTGAAGATAAAGAATTAGTTACTGCCGCAATCGTACGTGAAACAGGTGCTTATGCTGTACAACGTATCGGGCATATTTTAGTTCTCTATCGTCCAAGCAAAGAGCCTGCAATTATCTTGCCTAAAAAATAACTTCATATCGAAAAAAGAAAAGCGGGATATTACTATCTAAATTTACCAGAAAAGATACCTGTAATAGTAACCCCATCATACTAATGATGGGGTTGCGTTTTTAACGAGATAAATAAGAAATACAACAATATGATCAATTAAACTTGTGTTTGGAAGATCACTTCCTCAGCTTTCTTCACATAACTATTAATTTTATCAAAATTCATATAACGATAAGTATCGTCTTTATCTTGTTGTAAATCCGCTGCATAGCTTAAATATTCTTCTGGTGTTGGCAGTTTACCCAATAATGCTGCCACAGCTGCTAATTCTGCCGAAGCGAGATAAACATTCGCACCTTGACCTAAACGATTCGGGAAATTACGAGTCGAGGTAGAAACAACAGTTGATTTCGGCGCAACTCGTGCTTGGTTACCCATACAAAGTGAACAACCTGGCATTTCTGTTCTCGCACCACTCTTACCAAAAATACTGTAATAACCCTCTTCGGTTAATAATGCAGCGTCCATTTTCGTTGGTGGTGCAATCCATAACCGAGTTGGAATCACATCAGCAAATTTATTGAGCAATTTACCCGCTGCACGGAAGTGTCCAATATTGGTCATACAAGAACCAATAAAGACTTCATCAATCTTATCGCCTTGTACTTCAGATAATTTACGTGCATCATCTGGATCATTTGGCGCACAAAGAATTGGCTCTTTAATTTCGTCCATATTGATTTCAATCACTGCCGCATATTCTGCATCTGGATCTGCTTCTAATAATTGTGGATCAGCCAACCAAGCCTGCATATTTTTAATGCGGCGCTCTAAGGTACGAGCATCACCATAACCTTCGGCAATCATCCATTTTAATAAAGTAATATTAGAATTGAGATATTCGATAATCGGTTCTTTATTTAATTTAATTGTACAAGCTGCCGCAGAACGTTCTGCTGAAGCATCTGACAACTCAAACGCTTGTTCAATTTTAAGATTTTCTAAACCTTCAATCTCTAAAATACGACCTGAGAAAATATTTTTCTTCCCTTTTTTCTCAACAGTGAGTAACCCCTGTTGAATTGCATAATATGGAATAGCATGGACTAAATCACGCAATGTAATACCTGGTTGCATTGTGCCTGTAAAACGTACTAACACTGATTCAGGCATATCTAATGGCATTACACCCGTTGCAGCAGCAAATGCGACTAATCCTGAACCTGCTGGGAATGAAATACCGATTGGGAAGCGAGTATGTGAATCGCCACCAGTTCCTACGGTATCAGGTAATAACATACGGTTTAACCAAGAGTGAATAATACCATCACCAGGACGTAACGATACCCCGCCACGATTCATAATAAAATCAGGTAAGGTATGGTGTGTGGTCACATCAACTGGTTTTGGATAGGCGGCAGTATGACAGAAAGATTGCATCACTAAATCCGCAGAGAATCCTAAACAAGCAAGATCTTTCAACTCATCACGTGTCATTGGCCCTGTTGTATCTTGTGAACCAACCGATGTCATACGCGGTTCGCAATATTGTCCTGGACGAATTCCTTCAACGCCACAAGCACGACCGACTAATTTTTGTGCTAAGGTAAAGCCTTTATTACTTGCTGCGACTGATTGTGGTTTAACAAAGACATCGCTTTCACCTAAACCTAACGCTTGTCTTGCTTTATGGGTTAAGCCACGACCGATGATCAATGGAATACGTCCACCAGCACGTACCTCATCAAGTAATACTTTAGTTTTTAAACTAAAGGTCGCTAACACTTCATCACTATCATGACGACAAATTTTGCCTTCATATGGATAAATATCAATCACATCACCCATATTTAATGCAGTTACATCAACCTCAATCGGTAATGCACCAGCATCTTCTAAGGTATTAAAGAAAATTGGGGCAATTTTTCCACCCAATACCACACCACCAGCACGTTTATTCGGAATAAATGGAATATCTTCACCCATGTGCCATAACACAGAGTTAGTTGCCGATTTACGAGAAGATCCCGTACCCACCACATCACCAACATACGCTAAAGGAAAACCTTTTTCTTTTAATTGGTTAATTTGACTAATTGGACCAACTTCCCCCTCTTTATCAGGTGTAATACCATCACGGCTATTTTTTAGCATTGCTTTTGCATGTAATGGAATATCAGGACGAGACCACGCATCTTGTGCAGGAGAAAGGTCATCAGTATTGGTTTCACCCGTTACTTTAAACACTGTTACGGTAATTTTGTCTGCTAATTTAGGACGAGATAAGAACCATTCGGCATCTGCCCAAGATTGCAATACTTGTTTAGCAAATGGATTACCCGCAGTTGCTCTTTCTGCAACATCATGGAAACTATCAAACATTAATAAAGTATGAGATAACGCTTTTACTGCTAAAGGGGCAAGTTTATCGTTATCAAGCGCTTTCACTAAAGGTTCAATATTGTAACCACCTTGCATCGTTCCCAATAATTCTACTGCACGTTCTTGGCTAATTAATGGTGATGTAACATCGCCAGCTACTAATGCAGATAAAAAAGAAGCCTTAACATAAGCTGCTTCATCAACACCTGCTGGGATACGAATTTCAAAAAGAGTTAAAAGATAATCTGGATTGTCTTGAGAAGGGGCTTTTAAAAGTTCTATTAATTGCGCAGTTTGTTCCGCATCTAATGGTAATGGAAAAACGCCTTCTGCCTGTCTTTGTTCAACGTGTTTTTGATAATCACCTAAGAAATTAGCCATATGATAAATCCTTACGTTAATTTGTTGCTAGAGTATGAAGTAAATTTATGTTAGTAGTTATCCTTAATGTTAACTATTTGTTAATATAAATCTACACGTTAGGAAAGTCAAAAGAACAAAAAAAGAGATTATTAGAATTTTGATCTACTTCTAAAAAATTTTTGCAAGAATCTAAAATGGCTTATTATCATAAAAAATAACCCTCTTGACCGATTGTTATCAGTAAGAGGGTTTTCGTTTTTAACGTTTCTTGATTATTTCACTGCAGATAACAGATAATTTCTCAACACTGCAAAATCAGCTGGCATTGTAGTAGATAATAAAGGTAATGCATTATGTTTCGCTAATGCTTCTGGTAATGGCACCTCAATATCTAAAATACGCTCAACACTCTCTTTAAATTTTGCTGGGTGTGCCGTACAGAGAAATACCCCTGTTTCGCCCTCGCTTAAATCATTTTTCAACACACGGTAAGCGATCGCCCCATGTGGCTCGCAAACATAACCTTTTGCATACATTGCTTGTAAAGTTTCTTCCGTTTCTGCGTCAGTAACACTATCAGAATGTAATTCGTTTAATGACCATTGCTGACGGCGGAATAATTCTTCGACTCGAGGCCAGTTATTTGGTCGGCTAACGTCCATTGCATTAGATAGTGTGGCAACGGTTGGGTACGGATCCCATTGATGTGAACGTAAATAACGAGGTACGGTATCATTCGCATTAGTTGAGGCGATAAAACGTTTAATTGGTAAGCCAATCGCCTTAGCAATTAACCCCGCCGTTAAATTCCCAAAATTACCGCTCGGCACAGATACCACTAAATTCTCTCTTTTTTCTGCTGGTAATTGAGCAACTGCTTCAAAATAATAGCAAATTTGTGCTAATAAACGGCTAATATTAATGGAGTTTGCCGAGTTTAAACCAATCGCTTCACGGAGTTCTTGATCATCAAAGGCTTGTTTAACTAAGGCTTGGCAAGCATCAAAATCGCCCTCGATCGCAATCGTACGAATATTGCCACCTAAGGTACAGAATAATTTTTCTTGTAAAACACTAATTTTGCCTTTTGGATATAAAATGACAACATCAATATTTTCTAAGCCATAAAATGCGTGAGCAACTGCCGCACCAGTATCCCCTGAGGTCGCCGTTAAAATGGTAATTTTGCCATCTTTACGCACTGCAGCTAATGCTTGTGCCATAAAACGTCCACCAAAGTCTTTAAATGCCAAAGTTGGACCATGAAACAATTCTAAAGCATAAATATTCTCTTCAACTTTCGCAACAGGTGCAGGGAAAGTAAAGGCATTAGCCACCATCTGCGCAAGTTTTTCCGCTGGAATTTCATCACCAATAATCGCCGATAAAATACGTTGACTACGCTCTACCAGTGGTAATGCAAGTAATTCTTCAACATTAGCAAAATAAGGTAATTTCTCAGGAAAGAATAGCCCTTGATCCTTACCTAAACCTTGACGAACTGCTTGAGCAAAATTCACCTGTTCTTCTGGATATTTAATATTATATAAATTCATTGTGTTACCTTTTATTTCAATTAACCCAGTTGTCTTGCGCCTTGATTATCTACTTTACAGATATGCACAAAACCTTCGTTATTTTGTAAATAGTGTTTCTCTAAATAATCCGCCACTTTTGTTGCTACCATAAGATCTGGCGCAATGGAGAACATCGTCGGACCAGAACCAGAAATCCCTGTTGCTAATGCACCAAGATCTTGTGCCGCTTGTTTCACTTCTGCAAAATTTGGCAATAATTGTTGGCGGTAAGGTTCAGCAATCACATCTTTCATCATAATTGCTGCTAAATTCTCTTGCTGTGTATGACAAGCATGTACAAAACCACCGAGATAGCGTCCATGCGAAATCACATCTTGGCGAGTATAACTTTTCGGTAGAATTGCTCTTGCTTCTGCAGTCGAAACTTCAATCCCTGGATAGGCTAATACCCAATACCAATGATCAAAAAATGGCAAACGTTGACAAATTGATCCTAACGATTGCACCATAAATTGCACGCCCCCCATATAGCACGGCGCAACATTATCATAATGAATTGAGCCTGAAATACGCCCCTCTAACTCACCCATCATTTCCAATAATTCCATATCAGAGAAAGGTTCTTGATGGAATTGATTCAGTGCAACTAATGCCGCCACAATGGAACAAGCACTCGATCCTAATCCAGAACCGATTGGCATATTTTTTTCTAATGTTAAGCATAATGGTTTTACCTGTTTATTACGCAATTTTAGACGCTCACTAAATAAGACATAAGCTTGATAAACAATATTTTTTTGTGGTTCTTTGGGTAATTTACGCACAAAATAGCCAACCGCTTCAAATTCAAATTGTGTAGCACAATCTTCAATTTGAATCACATCTCCTAATAATGAACCATCAACTGGTGAAATTGCTGCTCCCAGTGTATCAAACCCGACACTAATATTTGCACTAGAAGCAGGCGCATAAATTCGTAACATAATTTCCCTCTTTTTCATTAGCGGCGTAATGTGCGCAAAATATCGGCAAAGATGCCCGCTGCAGTAACATCATTACCCGCACCATAACCGCGTAATAATAATGGAATTGGAGAATAATAACGAGTATAAAATGCAAGTGCATTCTCGCCATTTTTCACTTTATATAATGGATCTTCGGCATCAACTGCTTTAATTGCTACGCGACACTTACCTTGTCTAATTTCACCAACATAGCGCAGCACTTTCCCTTCAGCTTGTGCCGCTTGCACACGTTGCGCAAATTCCGCATCTAATTCAGGTAACATTGCCATAAACTCAGCGGTCGATTTTCCTTTCGCAAAATCTTTTGGCAACACACCCTCCACTTCAATATCGCTTAACTCTAATTCTAATCCTGCTTCACGTGCTAAAATTAATAATTTACGGGCAACATCTTGTCCTGACAGATCATCACGAGGATCGGGCTCCGTAAATCCTTTCTCTTTTGCTAAGCGAGTTACTTCAGATAACGATTTACCTTGTTCTAATTCACCAAAAATAAAAGATAATGAACCCGATAAAATCCCATCAAATACTTCAACTTCATCACCTGCCGCCAATAAATTTTGTAAATTTTCGATAACAGGTAAACCTGCGCCAACATTAGTGTCATATAAAAACAGACGTTGATTGGCTAATGCTGCTGCACGCAACTGATGATAGTACGCTAGGCTTGACGTATTTGCTTTTTTATTTGGTGTAACAACGTGGAAACCTGCATTTAAGAAATGGAGATAACTATCGGCAATCTCTTGATTAGATGTACAATCAACCAAAATTGGATTTAATACATGTTGATCTTGTACAGCTTCAATAATACGACGAACAGAGAAATTTTCTGTTGCATTCGCCAGATCTGCACGCCAATTTGTTAAATCCACTCCTTCAACATTAAGTAAAACTTTCTTAGAATTTGCAATTCCGCAAACACGAATAGCGATATTTTTTTCAGCTAAAAATTGTTGTTGGTGAGCAATTTGATCGAGCAATTCACTTCCTACTCCCCCTGCGCCAATCAGAAAAACGCGGAGTGATTGTTGGCTATTAAATAATGCACGGTGGGTTGCTTTAACACCTTCAATCGCTTTATTTAATGGCACAACAGTAGAAATAGAACGTTCTGATGATCCTTGCGCAATCGCAACAATATTGACATTCGCTTGTGCCAATGCAGTAAAGAATTTAGCCGCAATACCACGACTTTTACGCATACCATCACCCACTACCGAGATGATTGCAAGATTATCTAAAATTTCGATTTCATCTAATGCTCCCGATGCTAATTCAGTTGCAAAAGCGCGTTTTAATGCACTTTTTGCTTTATTAGCTGATTTTTGTGGTACACAGAAACTAATACTATATTCTGATGAAGATTGGGTAATTAAAATGACTGAAATACCTGCTTTTGACATTGTATCAAACACACGTGCAGCCATACCCACCATACCCTGCATACCTGGTCCTGATACATTAAACATCGCCACATCATTTAAATTAGTAATCCCTTTCACCTGTAACGTTTCGGAATGTACATTGCCATCAATCAATGTTCCAGGTGCACTTGGATTGCCTGTATTTTTAATTAAGCAAGGAATATTAAATTGCGCAATCGGGGCAATAGTACGAGGGTGAATCACTTTCGCGCCAAAATAAGAAAGTTCCATTGCCTCCTGATAAGACATAGTCTCCAATAAACGCGCATCTGGCACTAAACGCGGATCACAAGTATAAACCCCATCAACATCAGTCCAAATTTCACAACAATCAGCACGCAAACACGCCGCTAATACCGCTGCAGAATAGTCAGAACCATTACGCCCCAATACCATTAATTCGCCTTTATCGTTACCAGCCGTAAAACCAGCCATTAAGACAACACTTTGTTTTGCAATAGCTGGCGCATTAATGCGTTTTGTCGACTCTTCAATATCTACTGAAGACTCTAAATATTCACCATGCGCTAATAATTGTTTAACAGGATCAATCACGTGAACTTGATAGCCTTGAGCTTCAACCCAACCTGCCATAATAGCAATCGATAGTTTTTCGCCACGCGAAATAATGGAAGCATTGATATTGTCAGGACATGGTGTTTGCGGAGAGAAAAGTGATAAAGTTTGTTCGATTTGTGCAAATTCTTGTTGGACAGTATTTCTTAATTTTACATCGTCAAATTTTGCGTTTTGTTGTTTTAATCCCACTAAGATTGTTTCAAATATTTGTTTCGCTTCTTGAAAATCTTTCTGCTTATCTTCACCTTTATTTGTTTTATCCACTAACGCCACTAAATAGTTAGTGATTTTTGCTGGTGCAGATAGCACACCTGCTGCTTGATCCTTTCGATGCGCCTGCAAAATTAATTCCCCAGCTTGTGAAAAACGTTGTGGATTTGCTAGTGAAGTACCACCAAATTTTAATACTCGCATGATGTTGTCCTCTATCTTGTTGTATTTTAAAAATTCAAATTGAAACCATAAAAAAACCCGCACTTTGTTAGGTGCGGGTTCTATAAACACTAAATTCTGTGTGCTAACCCGCCCCACTAATAATAATGGTCATCATAATGCGGGTAATCGTCATATTCATTACTGCCATGGGTTACTACACAGAAGAAAATACCTTGTTAATTCAATGGTTCTAATAAGTACCTAAATTCACTCTGCTTGTCAAATAAATTTATTACTATTCGTTAATTTTTTCTATAATAAGATGTTTTTTGCTTTTTATAGAGAATTAGATAATGTCTATTGAACAAAACTTACACAACATTCAACAACAAATTAATCAATATCAAACTCCCCGTACGGTTTCCTTATTAGCTGTTAGTAAAACCAAGCCTTTTTCTGACATTCTTGCCGCCTATCATGCAGGTCAATACCAATTTGGTGAAAATTATGTGCAAGAAGGTGTTGAGAAAATTCAACAAGCCCAACAACAGAATATTAAGGATATTACTTGGCATTTAATCGGTCCGCTACAATCCAATAAAACTCGTCTTGTCGCCGAACATTTTGATTGGGTGCAAACGATTGATCGTTTTAAAATCGCCGAACGGTTAAGCCAACAACGTCCATCTCATTTAGTACCACTACAAATTCTGATTCAAATTAATATTAGTGATGAAAATTCAAAATCAGGGATTCAACCAGAGCAACTTTTTGAACTTGCTGCACAAATTGTTCAGTTACCCAATATTCAATTACGCGGTTTAATGGCAATTCCTGCGCCAACAACAGATCCTGCACAACAAAAAAAGGCTTTTGCACAAATGGCAACCTTATTCCAACAACTACAACAGCGTTACCCACAATTACCAATTGATACGCTTTCTATGGGAATGTCCGATGATATGCCAAGCGCTATTGAGTCTGGCTCAACTATGGTAAGAATTGGGACTGCGATTTTTGGTAAACGTAATTAACGTTTTTTAGGTATTTTGCTTTCCCTTAGGGGAAGCTTTATTCTAATGAACGTTTTTTCACATTTAACAAAGGAGATGAGAATGAAAAAAGTACTATTAACTCTTGGGCTAGCGATCTTATCAACAACAGTCGCTGCAGAAACGCTACATCACCATCATCAGCAACATCAGCAAAACCCAGTAACTGAAGCTTATATGCAATCAATGACTGAAATGCATGATGCAATGATGAAAGGCATTGAACACCAAGATCCAGATGTCGCCTTTGCAGCAGGTATGTTACCACACCATCAAGGTGCCGTTGCAATGGCAGAAGTAGAACTAAAATATGGTAAAGATCCTGAACTACGCCAATTAGCTCAAGACATCATTAAAGCACAACAAGCTGAAATTGAATTTATGCAAAAATGGTTAGCAAAACACGCAGAAAAGAAATAATGATATATACAAAATAATGACAGTAAAAAGGAGATCTGACGGATCTCCTTTTTCACATCTATTACCGTAAAAAACTCGGAATATTTTTCTCATATTCCGCAATCGCATCTTCATGCTGTAAGGTTAAACCAATATTATCTAAACCATTCAACAAACAATAACGGCGGAATGGATCAAGCGTAAAATGGTAAGTTTTATCGCCCACTTGAACGGTTTGTTGCTCCAAATCCACATCAATCGGCTTACCCTCATTCGCGCTTACCCAAGTAAAAATCTCATCGACTTCTTGTTCCGTTAACTTTACAGGTAACAGATGATTATTCAAACTATTACTATAAAAAATATCCGCAAAGCTTGGTGCGATCATCACTTTAATCCCATAATCAGCTAATGCCCAAGGCGCATGCTCTCTTGATGAGCCACAACCTAAATTTTCCCGCGCCAATAAAATCGTTGCTCCTTGATATTGTGGAAAATTTAACACAAATTTTGGATTCACTTGTGTACCCTCTGGATCGAGATAACGCCATTCATGAAAAAGGTGTTTACCAAATCCCACTCGAGTTACTGCTTGTAAAAATTGTTTTGGAATAATCGCATCAGTATCAACATTTGCCATATCTAATGGAATCACTAAACCTCGGTGTTGTTTAAATCCTGCCATATTATGCTCCTAATAATTCTACTGTGCGAATATCGGTAAATTTACCAAAAACAGCCGCTGCTGCTGCCATTGCGGGGCTAACCAAATGGGTACGACCATTTCGACCTTGACGACTTTCAAAGTTACGGTTACTGGTTGATGCACAACGTTCCCATTCACCAAGACGATCATCATTCATGGCTAAACACATTGAACAGCCAGGTAAACGCCATTCAAAGCCTGCTTCAATAAAAATTTTATCCAAACCTTCTTTTTCAGCTTGTTCTTTAACTAGCCCAGATCCTGGTACAACTAATGCCTGTACACCAGCTGCAACTTTACGTCCTTTCGCTACGGCGGCAGCTGCACGTAAATCTTCAATGCGAGAGTTAGTACAAGAACCGATAAACACTTTATCCACGTTAATATCGGTCAAATATTCACCACCATTTAATCCCATATACGCAAGGGCTTTTTGTGCAGACTGTTTTTCAATCGGATCAGTAATTTGATCCACCGTTGGTACAGTTTGATCCACCGCAATCACTTGTCCTGGATTAGTTCCCCAAGTAACCTGTGGCGCAATATCTTTTGCATCTAACACTACTACCGTATCAAATTCCGCATCAGGATCACTCTTCAACGTTTTCCAATATGCAACGGCTTTATCCCACTCTTCACCTTTTGGTGCATATGGACGATCTTTTAAATAATCAAATGTAGTTTGATCAGGGGCAACTAATCCTGCTTTGGCGCCCATTTCAATCGCCATATTACACACTGTCATTCGCCCTTCCATAGAAAGATCTTCAATCGCCTGCCCACAGAATTCAACTACATGACCTGTACCACCTGCCATAGTGGTTTTACCAATAATGGCTAAAATAATATCTTTAGCGGTAATCCCCTCAGCCACTTTTCCCCGCACCTCAATTTTCATTTTTTTAGCTCGAGCTTGTTTCAAGGTTTGTGTCGCTAAAACGTGTTCAACTTCAGATGTACCAATCCCAAAAGCTAATGCCCCAAAAGCACCATGTGTTGCGGTATGTGAATCACCACAAACAATCGTCATTCCAGGTAAGGTTAAACCTTGTTCGGGTCCCATAACATGCACAATTCCCTGTTTTTTGTTAGTAAGATCATAAAGCGAAATATTGTTCGCATGACAATTTTTATCTAACTCTAATACTTGGATTCTTGCCTGTTCCCCACAAGCAGCTGGATCACGACTTTGCGTTGAAATACTATGATCCATTGTTGCAAATGTTTTACTTGGTTGACGCACTTTACGTCCTGCAACACGCAAGCCATCAAAGGCTTGTGGTGAGGTTACTTCGTGCATTAAATGACGATTAATATACAGAATTGGTGTTTCACCTGCCGCTTCATACACAACATGAGCGTCAAATAATTTTTCGTATAATGTTTTGCCCATAATAATCACTCGTTTATTTTTTTATTTCATCATTTGCTGCCAATTAAATACGAGCAGCAATTAAATCACCCATTTCAGAAGTAGAAACTGGGACAGATTGATCCGCTAAATCTGCCGTACGATACCCCTCTGCTAATACTTGTTGTACCGCTGTTTCGATCGCTTGTGCCGCCGCTTCTAACTGGAAGCTATAACGCAACATCATTGCCGCAGAAAGAATTTGCGCAATCGGATTTGCAATGCCTTTGCCAGCAATATCAGGAGCTGATCCACCTGCTGGTTCATATAAGCCAAAGCCTTTCTCATTCATACTGGCTGATGGCAACATACCCATTGATCCCGTAATCATCGCACATTCATCAGAAATAATATCACCAAAGATATTGGAGCAAAGCAAAACATCATAATGTTCAGGCTGTTTGATTAATTGCATCGTTGCATTGTCAATATAGATATGTTCAAGCGTAATATCGGGATATTCTTTCGCTACCTCCATGACGATTTCACGCCATAAGATCGAACTCATTAACACATTTGCTTTATCAACAGAGGTTACTTTTTTGCGGCGTTTACGTGCCGCTTCAAACGCAATACGTGCAATACGTTCAATTTCATAGCGATGATAGACTTCCGTGTCATAAGCTCTCTCCATTGAACCCTCGCCATCACGCCCTTTTGGTTGCCCAAAATAGATACCACCTGTTAATTCACGTACAACAACAATATCAAACCCTTTTGCAGCAATGTCTGAGCGTAATGGGCAGAACTTTTCTAAACCTTTGTATAGCGTTGCAGGGCGAAGATTACAGAACAGAGCAAAATGTTTGCGTAATGGCAATAATGCCCCTCTCTCAGGTTGTTCATGTGCGGGTAAGTGCTCCCATTTTGGTCCGCCAACTGATCCAAACAGAATGGCTTCTGCTGCTTCACAGCCTTGTAAAGTAACATCTGGTAATGCCTTACCATGATTATCAATTCCTGCGCCACCAACCTCATAATGTTGATAATTAAGTTTAAAGTTAAATTTTTTTTCTACTGCGCTTAAAACTTTTAACGCTTCAGCCATCACTTCTGGCCCGATTCCATCTCCTGCCAATACGGCAATATTGTGAGTTTGCATTAGTGTTTCTCCGTATGTTTTTTCATTTCTGAAACTTTTTGTGAACGATAAATTGCATTAATTGCATGAATCAATGCTAAAGCAGAAGATTCGATAATATCCGTCGCTAATCCCACACCATGGAATTTACGACCTTGATATTCCACCACAATATCGACTTGTCCAAGCGCTTCCGCTCCCTCACCTTTTGCAGCTAAATTGTAATGTAACATGGTAATATCCATGCCAGTTAACGATAAAATCGCATTATATGTCGCATCAACTGGTCCATTACCCCCTGCAGAAACGGTACTTAATTTTTGACCATCTAACATTAATTCGACAAAGGAAGTCGCTGGGAAATCACTCACAGAGTGTGCCGAAATTTTCGTTAAGGTTAAACGATCTTCATCGCCTTGCTGCATATCGATAAAGGCTAATGCTTCTAAATCATAATCAAACACTTGCCCTTTTTTATCAGCTAATTTCAAGAACGCTTCGTATAATTTATCTAAATCATAATCTTGTTCAGTATAGCCCATATCTGCCATATGATTTTTCACCGCTGCCCGACCAGAGCGAGCAGTAAGATTTAATTTTTCTTTTTTCAAACCAATACTTTCTGGCGACAAAATTTCATAAGTATTGGCATTTTTTAACACACCATCTTGGTGAATACCTGAAGAATGGGCAAATGCATTCGATCCCACAATCGCTTTATTCGGTTGAATCGGCATATTACAAAGTTGACTCACCATTTGGCTCACACGATAAATTTCTTGTGTATTAATATCAGTCGTTACATTCATTAAATCTTTACGTGTATGAATTGCCATTACCACTTCTTCTAATGCCGTATTTCCCGCACGCTCACCAATACCATTGATAGTACATTCAATTTGTCTTGCCCCATATTGCACAGCGGTTAATGAGTTTGCCGTCGCCATACCTAAATCATTATGGCAATGTACTGAAATAATTGCTTTATCAATATTTGGTACACGATTCATCACATTTTCAATAATACTGCCGAATTGGGTTGGTAATGTGTAACCAACAGTATCTGGAATGTTAATCGTGGTTGCACCCGCATTGATTGCTGCTTCAACAATACGACAAATATTATCCACACCTGTACGCCCTGCATCTTCACAGGAAAATTCGACATCATCGGTATAACCTCTTGCTCGTTTCACCGCAGCAACCGCCATCTCAACTACATCATCAAATGAACGTTTTAATTTCGCTTCAACGTGTAATGCAGACGTTGCAATAAAAGTATGGATTCGATAAGCCTCAGCAACTTTTAATGCTTCATATGCAGCATCAATATCTTTAGCAACTGCTCTCGATAACGCACAAACACGGCTATTTTTGATTGCTTTAGCAATCGTTTGAACAGATTTGAAATCCCCCTCAGAAGACACAGGAAATCCCACTTCCATAACATCAACGCCTAAACGTTCCAATGCAAATGCAATCTGTAATTTTTCTTTAACGGTTAAACTCGCTCTTAATGCTTGTTCACCATCTCTTAATGTTGTATCAAAAATAATTACACGATTACTCATATACCACCTAACAATAAAATAGTTAAAAAAAAGCCCGCTTATGTGCGGGCTAATGTGTGTGTTTGCTTTGATTAACTTTTCTTTATCCACGACCTACCGCACAAATTATTTATTTGTGAGGAGAAGACTCAGAGATAAAGAAATTAAACGAATCATGTAGTTAAAACCTTGCAAATCAAAAACGCTTTTGATTCTGCCGAAAAGCCTTAAGCAAGTCAACAGAATTTTATGCTAAAAAAGAATTTATTTTGCTTTATTAACAATCAAAACAAAAATTAAAAGCTGCAATAAATAATTTTTTTTAGCATTAAATTTTAAAATAAACTAACAAGTTAATTTTATCCTCTAGATTTTAACGCTTCTTTAACACTAAATTTTTTTATTGATTTTTTGTAAAAAAGTTAACAGCTGCTGTTTAAATAATAACAACTGTTGTTTCTTTTGAGGATAAAAAGGCTGAAGCAATAATGCGAGCTGTGCAGTTAATGCTTCATTAGGATAATGATAAAAAAACCGTTTTAAGGTTGGATACGCTACCGTCAATGTACGCTGATGATCAATAAAATCTGCTATTGCTTGCCAATCCCACGCTGTTAATTGCCAATCAGGTTTATCGAATCTCAACTGTTTACTTAGTGCTGTAACTAATGAATGCTCACTTAACATAAAATTACGCTGAAAAAGAATTTTAGCTGGTTGGAAAAATTGCTCCCCTTGTACTGATAATGGATAAATCATCATCACACTATAATTACCACTGCTCGCTTCCGTTCCTGCACTAACCCCCACTAGCTGGAAACCATTGCGTAACCAAAATGCAAATAACTCTGCACTATAGCCAAAACTGACTGATAGAAAATCAAACTCTCCTGAACATTGCTGAATCAACTGTTGAATTAATTGTGAGCCTACTCCCTGTTGCTGCCATTCTGGCAATACTGCAATCCGTGAAATCCGTAATGACCGTAATTTCGCTGCTCGCTCATCATTTAATTGAAAACAAAGTGCTTGTGCAACTAAATTCCCTTTTGGACGGCGATAGCCTTGACGAATCCCTTGTACTAAAGATGTGTCTTGAATATTTCCTTCTTTTAGTCCCCATACAATACCGATTGGCTGCTGATCAACTTCATACCATACAAACTGTTGGTTTTGCCCATCTAACAAACGGCGAAAATCGCTTAATGAAGTGCGATAATGTGCTAATGATAATAATTGATAGAGCCGATTTAGTTTATGCGTAGCAGAAATGTGTTGTGTTGAATACAAAGAATAACTCGCTTGTGCTTGATAAGGAAAAATAACATCTTTAGGTTGTAATAAAGCAAGATCATTTACCCATTGCTCCAATAAATCGCCAGCTTGCCAACGCAATGGTAGGGTTAAATCCAAATAAGCAACTGTTTTTGATAAAGATTTTTCTAGCTTTAATAAAAAGCCTTTCCCCGTTCCCTCATACCCCTCACTGGTCGTCGTTAATAACACTTTAGGGAAAGCGCCACAAAATTGCTGCAGAATCGCTAATGGTAGCATTGCGGCTTCATCAACAATCAACCAAGCATAATCCTCATCAATTTCCTGTTGAATCAGTTTTGCTAATAAAAGATCAGGAGCAAGAAAATCAACTTTATTTGGTGCAGCAAATTGCTGCAAGGTTTTGATTGCTTGTTGATTCGCAGCGGTTACTAATACTTTTTTAGCTAATTTTTTGATAAATTGCCCCGCCAATGCCGATTTACCACGTCCACGCCCCGCAATTAAGAGATAAATATCGGCATCAGATTGTAGCAAGCATTGTAGTTGTTGTTGCTGTGCATTGATTGCAGCAGTTGGCATACCCCATTTGTCGGTATTCACATCAGGAAAAATAATTTCCGTTGCGGGTTCTTGATAAATCGGTAATTGATAATGTGTAATCCGACTCACTAGCCAATCAAGAAAATTCGGCGTCGTAGTGGCTTCATTAATACTATTCCAACGTAGTGAATCTATATCCACTCGATAAGGTAAGTTATGCCATGTTGGTAATAAAATAAATAAACAACCACCTGCTCTTAAGGTCGCCGCAATAATGGCTAAGGTATCTAAATGAAAGGCTAAATTCTCTTGCTGACACGCATCAAAAATCGCTACCGAAAACTCTTGTCCTAAAACATTACGGCTATTTTGTAACGAAAAAAAAGTAAATTGCTCTGAACAAACAGTTGGTGGCTTCACACCACAGTAAAGGATTGACTGCGTTGGATAATGTTGCGCAATCTGTTGTAACTGTTGTTCTCGCCAAGTAATACGCCCAGCAAGAATTATCACCTGACGAGAAAAATCTATTTGCTGTTCCAACATTACCTAACTTAAATTTTCTCGCTTAAATAGGGATCAGCATATCCCATACCAAGCATAATTTCTGTTTCTAGGCTTTCCATCTCTTCTGCTTCATCATCTTCGATATGATCATAGCCAAGCAAATGTAAACAGCCGTGTACCGTTAAATGCGCATAATGGGCTTCTAACGAAATCTCTTGTTCTATCGCTTCTTGTTCTACCACTTGACGACAAATAATCAGATCGCCTAATAACGGCAGGTCAATTCCCTCTGGTACTTCAAAAGGAAACGATAACACATTCGTTGGACGATCTTTACCACGATAAGTGAAATTAAGATGATGACTCTCTGCTTCATCAACGATCCTAATTGTCAACTCGACATTCTCTTGTTCAGGGCGTACTGCTTGCGTTGCCCAATGAGTAAACTGTTCTAAGGTTGGTAAATTGTTTTGCTCTTCAGAAACGATTTGTAAATCAACAATTACATCTGGTTTATGCGTCATTTTTCTGTTCCTCAAGTTTTGCTAAACGGCGTTGTTCTGCTGCTTCTTTACGGCGAATTTCATCTGCTGCTTCCCATTTCTCATAGGCTTGTACCACTTTCGCTACCACAGCATGACGCACAATATCTTCACTTTTAAAATAGTTAAAACTTAACTCTTCTACTTCGCTCAATACATCAATCGCATGACGTAAGCCTGATTTTTGCCCTCGAGGTAAATCCACTTGGGTTATATCACCTGTAATGACCGCTTTAGAATTGAAACCAATCCGAGTAAGGAACATTTTCATCTGCTCAATCGTGGTATTTTGACTTTCATCTAAAATAATAAAAGCATCATTTAGTGTACGACCACGCATATAAGCTAATGGTGCAATCTCAATCACATTACGCTCCATCAATTTTTGCACCTTTTCAAAACCCAACATTTCAAACAAAGCATCATACAATGGACGTAAATAAGGATCGATTTTTTGGGCTAAATCACCAGGTAAAAAACCCAATTTTTCCCCAGCTTCCACCGCAGGACGAGTTAATAATAAACGGCGTACTTGTTGCTTTTCTAATGCTTCAACAGCCGCTGCTACTGCTAAAAAAGTTTTTCCTGTTCCAGCAGGACCAATCCCAAAACTAATATCGTGCCGTAAAATATTATGTAAATATTGAATTTGATTTTTTCCTCGTGGTTTAATCACGCCACGTTTAGTTTTAATCGTAGTGGAAAAGACTTTTGCCTCATCATCGTCAACATCATCAACCTGTTGCAACAACATACGACTTTCTTGAATCGCTAAATGAATCTGCTCTAAATCTAATTCATTCACTTTGCCTTTTACCATCGCCGTTTCAAGATATAAACGTTGAATTAATTTTGCAATATTCTTCAACAGTTGTGCATGATGTGGTTTAGTTTCATCATCTGCTGATTCAAGAGTGAAAGTAAAATTACGGCGAGAAATAATCAGATTAAACTGCTTTTCAATTAATGAAATATGTTCGTCAAATGGGCCACAAAGTGATTGCAAACGGGCATTATCTTGTGGCTCCAATGTAAAAACTTCTGAAATTGTTGTGGTCAAGATCCACCTCAGTGCGTATATAAAAGTATAGGTAGTATAGCGTTTTTCTTGTCCTCAATACATTATCTTTCTATTACCTATTACAGCAATCGACAAATATTTTCTACTACTTAAGAACTTCTTTAAAAAATAGTCGTCAGAATTTTAACTAATTAATTACTTTGATTTATTATAAAGGAGAGTATATGAAATTAACTGAACATAATGTTACCCCAGAACATATTTTTCATAAACGTCGGCAATTAATTGCTTTGTTAGGATCTAGTAGTATTGCCTCTCTACTTCCGAAAACCAGTATTGCCAATGATAAACAAGATTCTCGTTCTGCATTATCTTTTTCGCCTCAATCTGAAAATACCCTCTCTCTCACCCCCGAAAATAAAGTGATTGGTTATAATAATTTCTATGAGTTTGGCGTGGAAAAAGGCTCTCCAGCATATTACGCAAGAGATTTTAAAAGCACTCCATGGCAATTAGAAATTAATGGGGAAGTTGAAAAGCCACTTATTTTAGATCATCAAGATTTATTAACTAAATTTCCTCTGGAAGAACGAATTTACCGTTTCCGCTGTGTTGAAGCTTGGTCAATGGTGATTCCATGGATTGGTTTTCCACTTGCATCTTTATTAAAATCCGTTTCCCCTACTAGTAAGGCAAAATATGTTGTTTTTGAAACTTTATACGATCCTGAACAAATGCCAGGGCAAAAAAATCCTTTCTTCGGTGGGAATATTGATTATCCTTATATTGAAGGGCTTACAATGCAAGAGGCAATGAACCCACTTACGCTTATGTCTGTTGGGCTATACGGTAAGACATTAGCACCACAAAGCGGAGCGCCTATTCGTCTAGTAGTACCGTGGAAATATGGCTTTAAAAGCATCAAATCTATTGTCAAAATTACACTCACTGAAAAACGCCCATTAACAACTTGGGTAAAACTTGCTCCCCATGAATATGGCTTTTATGCCAATGTGAATCCTAATGTGGATCACCCTCGCTGGTCGCAAGCCTCTGAACGAGTCATTGGATCTGGTGGTTTATTCGACATCACAAGACAACCAACGTTAATGTTTAATGGTTATGCAGAACAAGTCGCTCACTTATATACGGATTTAGATTTACGGATAAATTATTAATATGCTATTTAAATTCTTTCGTTATTTAATTCATTTAGGGGGATTTCTTCCCCTTATTTGGCTTATTTATACTATAAATTTTAATTTTTCAACTAGCTTCGGCTCAGATCCTAGTAAAGAAATTATTCACTTTTTAGGCTATGTCGCACTATCGTTTTTCCTTGCCTTATTTAGTTTTAGAATAATAGTACAACTGTGCCACCAAACAATATTTTTACCTTTACATCGTAGTTTAGGATTGTGGGGGTTATTCTGGTTAGTACTACATATACTAAGTTATTTATTTCTAGAATTAGGCTTCAATATGCCGCTTTTTGTTAATGAATTGATTACTCGAACATATTTACAACTGGGCGGAATTGCTGCGCTGATATTTATTATTATCGCAATTTCGTCTATACCAATAATAAAGAGAAGATTAAAAGCATATTGGTTTCCACTTCACAAACTTACTCTTATTGCGATTATTTTATCCACAATACATTATTACTTATCATTAAAAACATATAATTTAGATTCTATCTTTTTTATCTGTCTAAGTATTTTGTTTGTTTTATGGAAATTATTTCATAAAAAATTGACAACTTAATATTGGTAATAAAAAAGTCGGATATTTCTATCCGACTGAGTCTGTTTACAAAGTCATATTCATTAACTTTTGTTTTTTCACTCAAATTGATATTTAGGTTTCGCCCTAAAGGGCGCTCCACTTTTTTTTGCTCGTGCAAAGAAAAGTGGGCAAAAAAAAGCACGCCCTAGTACCTTGCTATTTCCTCATTCCGTCAAGATTTTTCAGGCGGCAAAAAACTGATATTTTTCTTCGCACAGCTCAGAAAAATTAGACGTTTTTTGCCTAAAAATCTTTCCTGCATTCGGGCAAGGCACAAGGGAACCTATTGAGTATTTTATCAAGATCTAACTTAAATCAAGATTTCTCAACGATCTACGTTGAATAAAAATACCTGACTTTAATTAACCTTAATTTTTCGCTTTTGCAGCAGCTTTAACAATCGTTGCAAAAGCAGGTGCTTTTAATGATGCACCACCAACTAATGCACCATCAATATCTGGCATAGCAAATAATTCCGCTGCATTCGCATCATTTACTGAACCACCGTATTGCAGGATAACTTGTTCTGCAACGTTTGCATCTTTCTTCGCAATATGGCTACGAATAAATGCGTGTACGGCTTGTGCTTGTGCTGGAGTCGCTGATTTACCAGTACCGATAGCCCAAATTGGTTCATAGGCAATCACTGCACCAAGGAAAGCTTCTGCACCTAAAGTATTTAATACAGCATCAATTTGTTTTGCACAAACTTCTTCCGTTTTACCTGCTTCATTTTCCGCTTCACTTTCGCCGATACAAAGCACGGGTACTAAACCTTGCTCTTTTAATACCGCAAATTTTTGTGCAATAAATTCATCGCTTTCGTGATGATACGCACGACGTTCTGAATGCCCAATAATGATATATTTTGCCCCAAAATCTTTTAACATAGTGGCTGAAATATCACCAGTGAAAGCACCTGATTGTTTAAGGTCAACATTTTGTGCACCTAATGCAATTTTGCTACCAGCTAATGCAGTTTCAGCTTCTGCAAGGTACATTACTGGCGGAGCAATCGCAACATCACAGCCTTCAACATCGGCTAATTCTGCTTTTAATCCATTAATTAATTCTTTGGTAAATGCTTTACTACCATTTAATTTCCAGTTGCCCATTACTAAAGGACGACGAGCCATAATTTTCTCCTTGATTATCTTCAAAAATAACGGCGCTTACTATAACAAAAATAGACAAAAATCCTTAGAGATATATCAAAAAAAGCAATAATTTTTTACAATAACCGCTAACAAATTACGGAACTATTAGAAACTTTATGAGAATACCACGCATCTATCACCCTGAATCTTTAACCAATCAACCTTACTGTCAATTAAGTGAAGAGGCTGCTCACCATGTTGGGCGTGTTTTACGTATGCAAATAGGCGAACGACTTGAATTATTTGATGGCAGTAATCATATTTACCCCGCTGTGATCAACGATATCAGTAAAAAACAGATTTCTGTTTCCCTTGAACCAGCTGTCTTTGATGATCGTGAATCCCCACTTATTATTCATTTAGGGCAAGTCATTTCACGTGGCGAAAGAATGGAGTTTACCATTCAAAAATCGGTTGAATTAGGGGTAAAAATTATTACACCACTTTGGTCAGAACGTTGTGGCGTAAAATTAGATGCAGAGCGTATGGAGAGAAAAATCCAACAATGGCAAAAAATTGCCATCGCTGCTTGCGAACAATGTGGACGCAATATTGTGCCTGAAATTCGCCCTCTCATGAAACTACAAGACTGGTGTGCTGAAAATGACGATATGCTCAAACTCAATTTACATCCTCGTGCGACGCAATCTATTAAACAGCTCGCCACTCTCCCAAAAGAGGGCGTGCGTTTATTGATTGGTTCAGAAGGGGGATTATCTGCACAAGAAATCGAACATACCGTACAGCAAGGATTTACCGAAGTCTTACTCGGTAAACGTGTATTACGCACCGAAACAGCCTCGTTAGTTGCAATTAGTGCATTACAGGTCTGTTTTGGCGATCTGTAATTTAGTTTGAAGGAATATTATGACATTACAAAATCAATTTCTTGTGGCAATGCCCGATCTTGATGATCCCTTTTTTCAACGTACCGTTGTTTATATTTGTGAAGATAATGAACAAGGGGCAATGGGACTTGTGATTAATCAGCCTACGGATTTAACATTAGCGGAAATGATGGCGAAGATGAACCACTTTATTCCCACTGAACAACATTATCCTGAAAAATTAATTTTTGCTGGTGGTCCAGTCAATATTGAGCAAGGTTTTGTGTTACATTCTGCTACTTCACAAAAATATCGCTACTCTTTTGCCGTAACAGATGATCTTTTTCTCACGACATCTTCAGATGTGCTATTTTCACTTGGAGAAGAACAAGGACCAAAAGATTATCTGATTGCATTAGGCTGTGCTTTATGGGAACCCAATCAATTAGCCAATGAAATCAAACAAAACGCTTGGTTAACTGTACCTGCTTCGCGTGAAATTTTATTTGAATTACCCTTTGACCAACGTTGGCAAGCCGCAAATCATCTATTAGGTATTCAACAACGTTATTCATTAAGCTATGAAATGGGGAATGCATAATGGCAAATCTAACAGTTATGGCTTTTGATTTCGGTACACAAAGTATTGGTTGTGCGATTGGGCAAAGTATTACAGAAACAGCCCAAGCATTACCTGCATTCAAAGCGCAAGATGGTATTCCTAATTGGGAAGCGATAAAAAAGTGTTTAGATGAATGGCAACCTGATATCGTTGTGGTAGGACTGCCTTTAAATATGGACGGCACTGAACAAGAAATCACACAACGAGCGAAAAAATTTGCTAATCGCCTATATGGGCGCTTTGGCGTAAAAGTTGAATTACAAGATGAACGCCTCACTACTACTGAAGCGAGATCCGAAATTTTTGCCAGAGGAGGGTTTCGTGCATTGAATAAAGGTAAAATTGATTCAATTTCTGCATGTGTCATTTTGGAAAGTTGGTTTGAAAATCGGGGATAAGCATTAATCCCCGATAAAACTAAGATGCTTTAGACACTTCTAAACGTTCAAATACTAATACACGTTTTTCTAGTTTACGTAATAAATAGGTCGCAATGCCTGTAATCACTAAATAAATTACACCTGCCAAACCATAAATTAATAACGCATTGTATTCTGTCCCATAAAGCTGTCTGGCATAACCCATAATATCCATAATTGTAATGGTTGATGCCAAAGACGTTCCTTTAAATACCAGAATGATTTCATTAGTATAGGACGGTAATGCTCGTTTTAACGCATAGGGAATTAAGATTTTTAACGTCTGCGCACGCGATAAACCTAATGAAGCACAACTCTCCCACTGCCCTTTAGAAATCGCTTTTACTGCTCCATAAAAAAGTTGGGTTGAGTAGGCGGCACTATTCAACGCTAAGGCTAACATTGCACAGAACCAAGCATTGGATAACAAACTCCATAATGGGCTATCGACAATCCATTGGAATTGACCTGGACCACTATAAATTAGGAATAATTGCACTAATAAAGGTGTACCAGTGAAAAGCATAATATAGGTATTAACAACACGACTGATAATTTTATTATTCAATGCCAATAAAAACGTTAATACTAATGCCATAACAAAAGCAATCGCTAAAGCTACTACGGTCAATAAAAGGCTGGTTGGAATACCTTGTGTAATGGTCTGAAAGTAATCGTATGTCATTAGCCTTTCTCCCGTTCAAAACGTGTAAAGTACAGCTCCAATTTACGGATACCTACTTGACTCACTAATGTAATGACTAAATAAAGTAATGCCGCAATACCATACCAAGTAAATGGTTGATGCGTGCTCGCATTCACTAATTCCGCTTGGCGCATTAAATCATCTACTCCAATTAGTGAAACTAACGCAGTATCTTTTAATAACACTAGCCATTGATTACTTAATCCTGGTAACGCATGTCGCCAAACTTGTGGCATCACAATGCGTATAAAGGTTTGTGGGCGACTTAAACCTAATGCCGCCCCAGACTCCCATTGACCTAACGGAATCGCCTGTATTGCCCCACGCAGTGATTGAGAAGCATATGCGGCAAAGATAATTGCTAACGCTACCGTCCCACACCAAAAAGCCCCAAATTCAATATATTCATCAGTTAAAATAAAGAGAACTTGTGTTGAGCCAAAGAAAATTAATAACACCACTAAAATTTCTGGCAAGCCACGTAATAGCGTTACAACAACAGAAGTAGTTTGACGAATACAACCAATTTTATTGGTTTCAAGTACCACAAAAATAATGGATAAAATTAATCCCAGTATCAATGAAGAAACCGCTAACCCTAAGGTCATTAGGGTAGCGGAAAACATTAATTGAATAAAATCAGCAAACATTGTTCTTATTTACCAGACATCCATTTGTCGTAAATTGCTTGATATTGACCATTTGCTTTAATTGCCGCTAAACCTTTATTTAACTGTTGCAACAATTCAGTATTGTTTTTGTTTACCGCAATACCTAAGCCATTACCAAAGTATTGCTTATCGGTTACTTTATCCCCGATAAAATGCACTGATTTATCCGTTTTAATCCATTCTGCTAATACCGCTGTATCACCAAAAATAATATCAATACGACCATTTTTCAGATCTAAAATTGCATTTTGTAATGTTGAATATGGTTTACTACTATATTGCTTAGCTTTTGCTGCAACATACTGTTGGAAAGTGGTTCCGTTTTGTACACCAACATTTTTCGCATTTTCTAATGTAATTCCTTCTTTTACCGCAACGAAACTTGCCGAACTATCATAGTAAGGATCAGAAAAACCCACTTGTTTTGCCCGCTCTTCCGTAATATCTATTGCAGAAATTGCAGCATCAAAACGTTTAAACTTAAGCCCTGCAATTAAGCTATCGAAAGATTGGCTAGTAAATTTACAATCTGCTTGGATCTCCTTACAGATTGCACTTGCTATATCAACATCAAAACCAACAATTTCCCCTTTTTCATTAGTATTTTCAAAAGGTGGGTAGGTTGGCTCCATCGCAAATGTAATTGTTTGTGCATTTGCTGCAACTGCTGCGCCAAATAATAAGCTTGCTAATAATACTTTTTTCATTGTATTTCTCCTGTAAGGATCTTAGTGTGATAAATATTGCTTAAATTGTTCAGTTTGTGGATTTTCAAAACAAGACGCATCGCCCACTTCAATAATCCGCCCTTGTTCCATATACACCACTTTCGTTGCTGTTTTACGAGCAACATTAACCTCGTGGGTAACGATAAATTGTGTAATGCCTGTTTGTTGTAACTCTTGGATAATAGAAACAACTTGTGCCGTAATTTCTGGATCTAATGCTGCCGTTGGTTCATCAAAGAGAAGCACTTGAGGTTTCATCATTAACGCCCGTGCGATTGCAACACGCTGTTGTTGCCCTCCCGATAAATGGAGTGGATAACGATCTGCGTGCTCTTCTAAACGTAAACGTTCTAATAAACCTAATGCTTGCTGCTTAGCAGTTTGTTCATTTAATCCAAGTACTTTCATTGGTGCTTCGATTAAATTTTGTATCACAGTCATATGTGGCCAAAGATGGTATTGTTGGAATACCATTCCTACATCTTGGCGTAATTGACGAATTTGCTTTGGATCATTATTCGTCGAGAGGTCAAAGCGATTATTTGCAATCACCAATTCACCACTTTTCGGTACTTCAAGTAGATTTAACGTGCGGATCAATGTACTTTTCCCTGCGCCACTTGGACCAAGCAAAACCACAATATCACCTTGTTCAGCGGTCAAATTTATGTCAAATAAAGCTTGTGTGGAACCATAAAAAAAGTTCACATTTTTAATACTGATGGTCATTAAGGATATGCTCTAGATTAAGATTAGCAATAATGCAAATATATTAATGTTTTTTGCATATCTATTCAACAAAATATATCGTAAGAAATCGATGTTTGATTGGTTTAAAAAAGAAATTGATTAGAAAAATAAAGCCCTCTCTAAAAGAGAGGGCTAAGAAAGAATGATTAAGCATATACTGGTAAACGACGACAAATTGCCAATACTTTCTCTTTCGTTGCTTCAATTACGGCTTCGTTTTCAATATCATCTAAAACATCACATATCCAACCTGCCAATTCTTGAGCTTCCGCTTCTTTGAAGCCACGACGAGTAATTGATGGTGTACCAACACGAATACCTGAAGTAACAAATGGACTTTTCGGATCATTTGGTACTGCATTTTTATTCACCGTAATATTAGCTCGACCTAGTGCTGCATCAGCTGCTTTCCCAGTTAAACCTTTCTTCACTAAATTAACAAGGAATAAGTGGTTTTCTGTACCATTTGACACAATGTCATAGCCGCGTTGTTTAAACACCTCTACCATTGCTTTTGCATTTTTTACCACCTGTTGTTGGTAAGCTTTAAACTCTGGCTCCATAGCCTCTTTGAAACAAACCGCTTTTGCCGCAATAACATGCATTAATGGACCACCTTGCCCTGCTGGGAATACGGCACTATTTAATTTCTTATAGAGTTCTTCTGAACCACCTTTTGCTAAGATTAAACCGCCACGTGGACCTGCTAATGTTTTATGCGTGGTTGTCGTTACAATATGAGCATGCTCTAATGGATTTGGATACACACCTGCGGCGATTAAACCTGCAACATGAGCCATATCAACGAATAAATATGCCCCCACTTCATCAGCAATTTCACGCATTTTTTTCCAATCAACAACTTGTGAATATGCCGAGAAACCACCAACAATCATTTTTGGTTTCACTGCCAAAGCTTGTTGACGCAATGCGTCATAATCAATGAGTCCTTCATCAGTAATACCATATTGCTCTGCATGATAAATTTTCCCTGAGAAACTCACTGATGCACCGTGAGTTAAATGTCCGCCATGCGCCAAACTCATACCTAAAATCGTATCGCCTGGTTCAAGTAACGCCATATAAACCGCTGCATTCGCTTGTGAACCTGAGTGTGGTTGCACATTCGCATAATCTGCGCCAAATAGTTCTTTCGCACGATCAATCGCGAGTTGCTCAATAATATCGACATATTCACAGCCGCCGTAATAACGTTTACCTGGATAACCCTCTGCATATTTATTGGTTAATTGTGAACCTTGTGCTTGTATTACACGTGGGCTGGCATAGTTTTCAGAAGCAATTAATTCGATATGTTCTTCTTGACGACGATCCTCATCTTGGATTGCTTGCCATAAAATTGGATCGTAATCAGCAATATTCATACTTCTTTTTAACATCAGGATTTCCTCTCTAATAAAATGATGATGGAAGGTTATTAAGTGTACCTATTTATTTACAAGGTGTAATTAAAATCTTCTCGCTATTTTTTCATCTCTATAATGAAAACTATTCATACAAACCGCTATCTGTAGAAATCGTTTTATTCATAAATTCAATCATCATGCTTTTTAACACTTTAGAAGCATTTATTGAATTATTTTTCTTTTTCTCGAGCAATCGCACGATAGCCAATATCACGGCGATAGAAACGCCCTTGCCAAGTAATGGTTTCAGCTAATTGTAATGCTTTTTGTTGTGCTGCTTGCACGCTATCACCTAATGCCGTCGCACAAAGAACACGTCCGCCATTCGTTACAATATGCTCGCCCTGTTGCTCAACACCAGCAAAGAAAACTTTGCCATCAAGTTTTGCCGCTTGTGCTAACCCCTCAATCACATCACTTTTCCGCGGCGTATCAGGATACCCCTCTGCAGCCAATACAATACCCAACGCAGCTTGCTCACACCATTGTGATTGAACTTGATCTAACTTACCATCACAAGCAGCTAAACAAAGTTCCACTAAATCAGATTGTAAGCGTAACATAATTGGTTGCGTTTCAGGATCCCCAAAACGGCAATTAAACTCTATCACTTTCGGCTGTCCATTTGGCATAATCATTAATCCTGCATAGAGAAAACCTGTATAAACATTATTTTCTGCCGCCATGCCATTCACAGTTGGGTAAATCACTTCCTGCATAATACGTTGATGAATTTCAGGGGTAACCACTGGTGCAGGTGAATAGGCTCCCATTCCGCCAGTATTTAACCCTGTATCTCCCTCACCAACACGTTTGTGATCTTGGCTCGTTGCCATAGGTTCAACGTTTTTACCATCGACCATCACAATAAAACTAGCTTCTTCGCCATCAAGGTATTCCTCAATAACCACTCGACTTCCCGCTTCACCAAACGCATTACCAGAAAGCATATCTTTCACGGCAGCTTCTGCTTCAGCTAGTGTCATGGCAACAATTACGCCTTTACCAGCAGCTAAACCATCTGCTTTAATCACGATTGGTGCGCCTTTCTTTTGCAAATAAGCTAATGCAGGTTCAACTTGGGTAAAAGTTTGATATTCTGCTGTCGGAATATGATGACGAGCTAAAAAATCTTTAGTAAAGGCTTTTGAACCTTCTAATTGGGCTGCGGCTTTGGTTGGACCAAAAATCTTTAAACCTGCCGCACGAAACGCATCAACCACACCAATAACTAATGGTGCTTCAGGGCCAACAATCGTTAAATCAATTTGTTGCTGCTTAGCAAACTCCACTAAAGCCGTAATATCGGTTGCACTAATGGCAACATTTTCCACTTTTGCTTCTTGTGCCGTACCAACATTTCCGGGTGCAACAAATACTTTTTCTGCTAATGGTGATTGGGCTACTTTCCAGGTTAAAGCGTGTTCACGTCCACCATTTCCAATAATTAAAATTTTCATTTAACACCTTATTTATATTTATTTATGAAATAACTCTTTTTGCGTTGTAAATCTTTTTAGATCATCTTCTGATAAATCAGAAGCACGACCTTGCCACTTATTCTTGTGTGGGTAGAGCTTATTGTAACGACAAGGTTTACCTTTTTCTGGATTACAAATAGAAAGATACTCACGCATCACTATATAATCTGTCAGTAAAGAAAAATGATTTACTCCAAATATATCTTCTTCCTTAGGTTTTTCTTGTGGTCGCCAAGAATGCCAATGATGAAAGTTATAATCTTCTCCTTCCAAGAAAAAATTTAATGCGGCTTCACCATAAGGTGCATTAGGTAATTTTTCTGGGCAATAATAAGCAACTGCCACCGCTTTACCTGGAAAAATATTACTTAATAACGGTTCAATCTCTGAAAATCTAATTGTAGGACATTTTTCTTGTAATGTGCCTAACGCAAATGCGATTAAATCGAGCCAACTTCCCATATGATGCGGATAACGTGAATCACTTATAAGATACGTTTTCCAAGAATCAACTTTGTCTTTCGCATCTGTGTATTCTGTTACATATATCCCTTTAGGATCTCCAGAAAAGAAAGCCAGCTTAGATTTCTGTGGCGGAGGAAAATCAATTTGCTCCCCTTTAATCTCTATTTTAGTTGCTGCGTGAACGCTTATTGGCAAGCTAATAGCAATTAATAACAATCGTCTTAATAGAGGCACTCTTGCTTCCTTATAACTATTAAATTAGTGTCTAAAATGACGCATACCTGTTAATACCATCACCATATTATGTTCATCTGCGGCATCAATCACTTCTTGATCACGAATTGAACCACCTGGGTGAATCACACAAGTTACGCCGACTTTCGCAGCAGCATCAATACCATCACGGAATGGGAAGAATGCATCAGACGCCATTACTGTACCTTTTACTTCTAAACCTTCATCTTCTGCTTTAATACCCGCTATTTTTGCAGAATAAACTCGGCTCATTTGTCCTGCACCAATCCCAATAGTTTGATTATTTTTTGCATAGACTATTGCATTTGATTTCACATATTTTGCCACTTTCCAGCAGAATAAAAGATCTTTTAATTCTTCGTCTGTTGGCTTACGTTTACTCACCACTTGTAAATCTTCTAACGCAACCATACCAAGGTCGGCTTCTTGCACTAATAAACCACCATTTACCCGTTTAAAATCTAAACGTGGTTGACGTTGTTGCCATTCACCACATTCTAAGACACGAACATTTTTCTTCGCTTTTAATACCTCTTTCGCCTCAGCAGAAATCACTGGGGCAATAATCACTTCTACAAATTGGCGTTCAATAATCGTTTTTGCTGTTTCAGCATCTAATTCACGGTTAAATGCGATAATGCCACCAAATGCAGAAGTTGGATCAGTTTGATACGCTCGATTATAGGCTTCTAATAAATCTTTGCCTAAAGCGACACCACAAGGATTAGCGTGCTTAACAATCACACAGGCTGGCTCATTAAACTCTTTCACACATTCTAATGCCGCATCGGTATCCGCAATATTGTTATAAGACAATGCTTTACCTTGTAACTGTTCAGCCGTTGCCACACTCGCTTCTTTTAACTCTTTTTCAATATAAAATGCCGCATTTTGATGTGAATTCTCACCATAACGCATGGTTTGTTTACGAATAAAATTCAGATTCAAGGTGCGAGGGAATTGACCACAAGGGTTATCAAGTTCCTCTTGTTCTGCACCAAGATATGGTTTAACTAAACGACCGAAGTAATTCGCAATCATTGCATCATATTGCGCGGTATGTTCAAATGCCTTAATTGCTAAATCAAAACGTGTAGCAAATGTTAATGAATTTTGGTTTTGATCCATTTCTGCCAAAATTGCAGCAAAATCCGCATTATTCACTACAATCGCAACATCTTTATGATTTTTTGCAGCGGAACGCACCATTGTTGGTCCGCCAATATCAATATTTTCTACTGCATCCTCTAAGGTACAATCTGGTTTTGCGACGGTTTGAGCAAAAGGATATAAATTCACCACCACCATATCGATACGATCAATATGATGTTTAGCCATTACTTCATCATCAATCCCACGACGACCTAAAATGCCACCATGTACCTTTGGATGTAAGGTTTTCACGCGCCCATCCATCATCTCTGGAAATTGCGTGTAATCAGATACTTCCGTTACCGTTAAGCCATTTTCTAAAAGTAATTTAGCTGTACCGCCTGTAGAAAGAATTTGTACACCACGTTGAATTAAACCTTGAGCAAATTCAACAATACCAGTTTTATCGGAAACACTAATTAAAGCACGTTGGATAGGACGTTGTTCCTGCATTATTTATTCCTTTGTTTGATATGAAAAAAGATGAGAAAATTTGCGGGCATAAGTATAAAGCAAACGATTGCTTTTATATAGTCTTTTCTTGAAATA
This sequence comes from Gallibacterium trehalosifermentans, assembly GCF_042433055.1. Taxonomy (NCBI): domain Bacteria; kingdom Pseudomonadati; phylum Pseudomonadota; class Gammaproteobacteria; order Pasteurellales; family Pasteurellaceae; genus Gallibacterium; species Gallibacterium trehalosifermentans. The sequence goes on along the minus strand of NZ_JBHLWB010000009.1, from coordinate 63,726 downwards.
TCTTAATAACAATATTTTAAATTTTTTCTGTGAGCTACCACAAAGAAATGAAGATTACTACAAGACAAGTTTTTGAGAAATGATTATGATGATTTTAATGTATTCATCTAGGTTGTTAAGGAGTGTTATATGCAAAACTGGACTGAAGAAATGTGGCAAATTTTGCTCATCGGTTTAATTATTGGATTTTTTATTGGTTATTTAGTTGCGCGCTTTACCAATGGTAGCGTTAAAGCACAAAAACAAACCCAACAAGAACTTAGAAAAGCGCAAGATACTATCGCAGAACAGAAAGCACAATTAGAAAAACACTTTGTTGAAACCGCTGATTTAATGAAAAGTTTGGCGCAAGATTATCAAAAGTTATACCAACATTTTGCGAATAGTTCGACCAATCTTTTACCCGATAACCACAAAGAGATTTTCGCTCTTACACAAGAAAATCCAACCCTAACAGATAAACCAAAACAAGAGCAACCAAAAGATTATTCTGAAGGTTCTTCTGGTTTATTCAAACACGAAAGTTAATAGTGAAAAAACAAACGCCAGAACATTTAAATTCTGGCGTTTTTTTATTAGTTTTTAATCCGTCCTTTTGTTGGATAAATATACTCTGAATGTCCATCTGGATAAATTTTTAAATAACCCGCATCACCAGTAACAAAATTTCCTGTAACAACGCCCTGTTCACAAGTAGATATTGGCATATCATATCCCATCAAATTGATTAACAATGTTGATAATTGTTGATGGTATGCCACTTTACATTGTTGAAAAATTGTAGTGATTTTTTGCTGTAAAGCGACATTGGGCGTGAAAAGCATTAATGGAACAACATAGTTAGCTTCTGCTTGTGTTCCTTGATTCTGATACTTACTTGTTACATTTTGCCCATGATCAGAGGTATAGACTAATAGCCAATCCTGTTGTTCTCGCTGAGATAAATAGTGATAAACCTGCTCAATAATCCGATCTGTATTATAGATAGTATTATCATATTCATCTAATGGCGTTTTACCTTTAAAAATTTTTTCATCTTCAGTTAATGATTCACCATAAACCCCATGCGAGCCACGTTGATGTAATACAACAAAGTTATGTCCTTGATCTAAATTAATATTATACAAATGTGGCAATAAATTTTTGTCAGGCATTAACTCAGAAATTTTATAGCCCTCATCGGTTGGAAAACGTAACGTATCAATCCACGCTTTTCCTATCAAATTCATAATCATCATTTGGTTTTCTGGCTGACTTGAATAAAAATAAGTTTGATAATGTTGCTGTTTGGCTAAATTAAATAAATTAGTATCCCCTTTCATCATCTGCAACATTCCATTTGGATAAGGGATAGCATTAAAAAAGAGTGGTAATGATACAGCCGTCATAAACCCAGCTGAATAACTCTGTTTAATAATAGCATCTGGGTGCTGCTGTGCTAATTTACTAAAAAACGGGGTTGTCTCTCTTGCATAACCAAAATAGGAAACATGGGAAGCTGACTCACTTTCTCCCATAATAAAAATAATATTCTTTATTTCTAGCGCTGACTTCACCGCTGGTTTTGGATAGGAATATTCAGGAATATCTGACAAAGAGAGCGTATGGTATGGTAAAACACGACCAATAAAATAGCCAAATGAGAAATAGTTCGCTTTAACACGTGAATAATTTGCATTTGGCGAAATGCCCAACTCTTGACTAGTATGATAAGAACGAATAAAGATATATATCATTGAAAGGATAAATAATGTATCCGCAATAGCCCAATTTTTTCGTCTAAAACGTGAGATAGACACAAAAATGGCGACATCAACTACTCCCCAAATAAGATTGAGTATCCATTGCTTGTACATCGCAAAACCAGTATGCGCCACTTCTGAAACCTCTGTCAGCATCAGAAAGTAATTCGTCCCATTAATCCAACTCTGATAAACCTGAAAATGAACATTATTAATAACAATGGATAAAAAATAGAAACCAACAATCAGGATACGAGTAACTTTAAATTTAGAAAAATAATAAAGAGAAAGTAGAATAAAAAGAACGATAAAACTTTCTAAATAACGTGTGATAGGTGGAATTGCAAAAACATATCGATATAACACTTCACTGCACAACAAGACTGTACTATAAAGTATTAAAATTATTAAAGAAAATTTAAAATTATATTTATCTGTCAATTTCATTCACATTATCCTCAATTTTGTTGAGTGCGCATTATAACGATTTCTTATAATGTGTGAATGAAAAATATTTACTTTAAGCAAATAAGTTTAATAAGATAACTTGGATAAAAAGCTACTTTAATCACTCGATTAAAGTAGCCATACAACACGCTTTTTGCTGATTAAAAAATTTCACTATCCGCAAAGAAATAAGCAATTTCTCGTTCTGCTGAAGCGATTGAATCTGAACCATGTACACTATTTTGCCGCCCATTTAATGCAAAATCATGGCGTAATGTACCAATATGCGCCTCCTCTGGATTAGTTTTCCCCATCAAAGCACGATAATCTACAATGGCATTCTCTTTTTCTAATACTAATACCACAACAGGTGTTGATGTCATAAAGCAGACTAACTGTTCAAAAAAGGACTTCCCTTGATGTTCTGCATAAAATCCAGCTGCTTGCTCTTGGGTTAATTGCACCATTTTCATCGCAACAATACGAAATTTAGCTTGTTCCAAACGATGAATAATAGCTCCAATCATTTGGCGCTCAACAATATCTGGTTTAATAATCGATAAAGTACGTTCTAATGCCATTGTATCTCCTTGCTATTCAGCAGAAAGTAATAAATTTGCTAATGTTTTCATACCAATGCCTGTTGCGCCAACCGCCCATAATGGTGAAGCAGCCTTACGGAACGTTGCAGAACAGTCAATATGTAACCAATTTTGCTGGTAATTTGCGACAAAGTAAGATAGAAATGCCGCTGCGGTACTTGCGCCTGCTGGTGTATTCACACTCGCAGTATTCGCTATATCTGCAAAAGAAGAACTAATTTGTTCACGATGAAACTCTGCAAATGGCAAACGCCAGAAAGGTTCATTTTCTTCTTTAGCAGCTGCAAATAACGCCGCAACTAATTGATCGTCCATAGATAAAACAGAATGGTAGTCATTGCCAACAGCAACTTTTGCTGCACCAGTAAGGGTTGCACAATCGACAATAAACTTCGCATTTTGTGCTGACGCTTCAATTAAACCATCTGCTAAGACTAAACGCCCTTCTGCATCAGTATTTAAAACCTCAACACTAACACCATTACGATATTTGATAATATCTCCTAGTTTAAATGCTTTACTGCTCACTAGATTCTCTGCACAGCAAAGATAAAGTTTCACACGTTGTTTTAAACCTCGTGCAATCGCAAATCCTAACGCCCCAGTTAATAATGCTGCACCGCCCATATCAGAACGCATAGAATCCATATTATTACTTGGTTTAATGCTATAACCACCAGAATCAAAAGTAATACCTTTACCTACCAAACAAGCAAACACAGGCGCATCTGCTTCACCTGTTGGATTAAAATCGAGTTGTAGCATTGCTGGGGAATTATGCGATCCTTTACCCACTTCCCATAAGCCATAATAACCACGCGCTTTTAACTCTTCGCGACTAATAATGTGGTAACTAACACAGCCCTGCCCAACATAGTTATCTGCTTGTTCCGTAATAAAATTTGCTGCACGGCTAGCCAATTCTGTTGGCGTAATAATTTCTGCTGGTAAGTTAATAATTTCACGAACAAAATCACTACAACGAATACGTTCATATAATTCTGCTTCATCGTCCTCTTCTAAAGAAGGAAACTCAACAGCAAAATTTTGTTTTGCCGTATAAAAACCTTGATAGAATGCCCAGCTAGCTTCTAAATCCCATTCTTCGCCAACTAACTCAACATCATCAATCCCTTGATTACGCAACTTTTTAGCTGCTTTTTGAATATCAGTTACAGTGCGATTTTCCGTAATATGAATTAATGCTTGTTCATTTTGAAAAGAGAGAAGCGCTTTTTCACCCCATGCTGCTGACGCAGGGAGTGATGAAAGTTGGATTTTCATCGTCATAATAGTATTGCCTTAATAAAGAAAAAAGCGAATTACTGAAATCAATAATTCGCTCAAATAAGATTAAAGTACAGAAACGTTTAAAGAACCACTTGTTCCAACAAGTTGTACTCTTGCACCAGGTACAAAACTTGGGTCTGCTTTTTGTACTACGGCAATGCGTTGCCCATTATCTTTTTGGATCACTAGCTCAACCCCTGCTGTTTGATCTACCGTTTGCTCAACTTTATTGCCAAGTACCGCACCCGCTACTGCACCAACAGCTGTTGCAACGGCTTTACCACTACCCCCACCAATGGTTGAACCTAATACCCCACCTAACACACCACCACCAACGGTACCAACTGCACCTTGTGAACGGCTTTCACCTTGGATTGTTACTGGACGCACTGAAATAATACGTCCATAAGCCACTGAACGAGCTTCTTTTGTTTGTCCACCTGAATAAACGCTACCACTATATAAATCGGTGTTTGAACAGCCAACTAATGTTACGCTCGCCAACAGACTGGCTACTAATGCGATTTTTTTCATCTTTATCTCCTTCATTTTGAGGTTATTATTCTGACATCACAATCTGCTTAATTGCATAAGGGTGCAATTTAATTGTGGCAAAATTACTTTTGTCTGCCAATTTTATGGCAACTGCAGGATTTGGTAAACCTTCTCCGTCCCCTTTATGACAGCTTTTTTGCAAAATAATTCGCTCCGCTACTGGTGCCAATAATTTTTCTACTCGCGCAAACCATTGTTCTACCGTTTCATTTACAATAAATGGTAATACCATTTCAATATGCTCCCAACCTTGTTGTGGATAATTTTTCGCCTTAGGAAATGGCAATTCTACAACCCTTACCTCTTGCTCTAAAATAAGCAAAGGCTTCTCTAATTCATATAAATAGATAGGTCTGCCATTAATCTCATTATTGCTTAATAATGTCGCCTCTTCGGCAAAACAGGCTTGCCACTGTTTTGCCATATCAACATCATTAACACGTAAGGCAATATGATCAATTTGCAAATCCAATCTGTTTAATCCTGTCATATCAAGGATTTGTTGAAAAAGAGGTTGAATTTCAATAAGTTGATTGAATAAGGCAGGGTATTGTTGGAAAATTTTTAAAGTTGTCATAACGCAATTTATTTCTTACTACTTTTCTGATGACTTAAACCCTAGTATCATTACAGGTTTAAATTTATTGGTTCAATTCAAAAAGCAAAAGGCATACATTCGTGAATATTCAAACCATTCTATCTGAAAAAATTAAACACGCAATGATCGCAGCAGGTGCAGATCAACAAAGTGAAGCCTTAGTTCGCCCATCAAATAAAGTACAATTTGGCGATTATCAAGCTAATGGCATTATGGCTGCTGCCAAAAAATTAGCACGCCCACCGCGTGAATTAGCTCAACAAGTTGTTGATAAACTTGAACTTGGCGAGATGATTGCAAAAGTCGAAATTGCGGGTCCTGGTTTTATTAATATTTTCTTAAACCCTGCTTGGTTAGCAACACAAAGCAATAATATGCTTGCTGATGAAAAATTTCTTTTCTCTACAATAAAACCACAAACTATCGTTGCAGACTACTCTGCACCCAATGTTGCAAAAGAGATGCACGTTGGGCATTTACGTTCGACAATTATCGGTGATGCTGTCGTACGTACATTAGAGTTTGTTGGGCATCATGTCATTCGTGCAAACCATGTTGGGGATTGGGGTACACAATTTGGTATGCTCATTGCTTACCTAGAAAAAATGCAGAATGAACACGCTTCTGATATGGAATTAAGCGATCTAGAAGCCTTTTATCGTGAAGCAAAAAAACATTACGATGAAGATGAAGCCTTTGCTGAAAAAGCGCGCGGTTATGTAGTCAAATTACAAGGTGGTGATGAATATTGTCGCACTATGTGGCGTAAATTGGTTGACATTACTATGCAGCAAAACCAACGTAATTATGATCGTTTAAATGTTACTCTAACAGATAAAGACGTGATGGGGGAAAGTTTATATAACCCAATGTTGCCAGGCATTGTTGCGGATTTAGAAGCGAAAGGTTTAGCGGTAAAAGATGATGGTGCGGTTGTTGTCTTTTTAAATGAATTCAAAAATAAAGAGGGTGATCCGCTCGGTGTCATTATTCAGAAAAAAGATGGTGGGTATCTCTATGCCACCACCGATATTGCTTGTGCCAAATATCGTTATGAAACCTTACACGCAGATCGTATTTTATATTTTACTGACTCTCGCCAAAGCCAACATTTACAACAAGTTTGGATTATCGTGCGCAAAGCAGGCTATGTACCAGAAACTGTTTCATTAGAACATTTCAATTTCGGTATGATGCTAGGTAAAGATAATAAACCTTTCAAAACGCGTACTGGTGGAACAGTGAAATTAGCTGATTTATTAGATGAAGCAGTTGAGCGCGCTCAAGCATTAATCAGTCAAAAATCAACACATTTTACCGCAGCAGAACAACAGCAAGTCGCTGAAGTCGTCGGGATTGGTGCAGTCAAATATGCTGACTTATCAAAAAACCGTACGACGGATTATGTATTCGACTGGGATAATATGCTTACCTTTGAAGGCAATACTGCACCTTATATTCAATATGCTTATACGCGTATTCGTTCCATTTTTGCTAATAGTGGTATAGCAGCTGACAGCTTAACGGGGCTTATTCAAATTACAGATGAAAAAGAACGTCAACTTGCTTTAACCCTATTGAAATTTGAGGAAGCAGTAACCACTGTCGCTCGTGAAGGGACACCACATATTCTTTGCGGTTATTTATATGATTTAGCGGGGGCTTTCTCTTCTTTCTATGAGCATTGTCCGATTCTCAATCAAGCAGAAGAGGTTAAACAAAGCCGTTTAAAACTTGCTGCATTAACGGCTCGTGTGTTAAAACAAGGCTTAGATCTATTAGGAATCAAAACAGTCGAAAAGATGTAACTGTTAATCAGATCAGCAATTTTTTATCAAATATCACTATAATGGGCAGACAATCTAAACTGCCCATTTTTATGAGTGATTTATAAGGAAATGGTATGTCAACACCACACCAGCACTTAGTTCAACAACTATTAAAACAACTTGAGCATTTTTCTCGCTATGATTCTCGCCAATTATTAACTGTTGCGTTTGAACCTACGATTTTTCTGGAATCTTTTCAGCCACTAGGCTTCTATCTTGATGAAATTCAACAAAATATTGAAAAGTTAGCCAAAGTAGAAAATGTACAAGTCATTGATTATCTTGCAGAAAAAATTACTGCCCAATTTAGAGTATTATTTGATGCGTTAAATCCTGAACAAACGGCACACACTCACAAGCAAATCACGCAATCCTCACCACAAACAGCAGCCAACCCGAAAGATAAAAATGCGGTATTCCATCTTCCTCCAGAACAGCGGATTCATAAATATTATGAGTTTTTAACGCGTTTTAATGATCAATTAGCTTATTTAGAACAGCAACAACAGCAAACAACAGATCCGCAACAAAAAGCACTTTATCAGCAACACATTATTCACTATCAACAACGCCGTGAACGCTGCCTCGCTGCGATTGAACAGTTAGAAGAGTATTTAGAGTTTAAAAGCCAGCAACAAGAATCTTAAAAAATAAAAAAAGTATGGCGATTTCTCACCATACTTCAGACTATTTATTGCGCTTAATAGATAATTAACGCCAAGCTTTAAACTGATTAATTAATCCGTTGGTTGAGCTATCGTGTGAGGTAACTTCCTCATTCCCTACTAATTCAGGCAGAATTCGGTTGGCTAATTGTTTACCTAATTCCACCCCCCATTGGTCAAAAGTAAAGATATTGAAAATGACACCTTGCACAAAAATCTTATGCTCATACATTGCAATTAATGCCCCTAAAGTAAATGGCGTAATTTCACTGAGTAAAATTGAATTGGTTGGTTTATTACCAGTGAAGACTTTAAATGGCACAATATGTTGTACGTCAGCCAGATTTTTGCCTGCTTGCACAAACTCTGCTTCCACTTCTTCTTTAGTTTTACCAAATGCTAAAGCTTCAGTTTGCGCAAAGAAGTTTGATAATAATTTAGTATGATGGTCGCCTAACGGATTATGTGTTTTGGCAGGTGCAATAAAATCACAAGGAATTAACGTTGTCCCTTGATGGATTAATTGATAGAACGCGTGTTGCCCATTCGTACCTGGCTCCCCCCAAATAATTGGACCAGTTTGATAATTCACTACATTACCATTGCGATCTACATATTTTCCGTTTGATTCCATATTCCCTTGTTGGAAATAAGCTGCAAAACGGTGCATATATTGGTCATAAGGCAGAATCGCTTCCGTTTGCGCGCCTAAGAAATTGGTATTCCACAAGCCAACCAATGCTAAGGTCAATGGAATATTTTGTTCTACTGGTGCAGTGCGGAAATGATTATCCATTTCATGAGCGCCACTCAATAACGCCTCAAAATTTTCAAAACCAATAGATAACGCAATGGAAAGCCCAATCGCTGACCAAAGTGAATAACGACCACCTACCCAATCCCAGAATTCAAACATATTGTCCGTATCAATACCAAATTCTGCTACGGCTTTCGCATTCGTTGATAATGCCGCAAAGTGTTTTGCAATGTGGGCTTCATCTTTTGCTGCTGCTAAGAACCACTCGCGCGCAGAATGAGCGTTAGTCATAGTTTCCTGAGTAGTAAATGTTTTAGAAGCAACCAATACTAAAGTTGTTTCTGGATCAACTTTCTTTAATGTTTCTGCAATATGCGTACCATCTACATTCGAAACAAAGTGCATGGTAAGGTGATTTTTATATGGGCGTAATGCTTCTGTTACCATATATGGACCTAAATCAGAGCCCCCAATTCCAATATTAATCACGTCAGTAATCGCTTTTCCGCTATACCCTTTCCATTCTCCTGAAATCACTCGATCACAGAAACTTTTCATTTTCGCTAATACCGCATTTACCTCTGGCATTACATCTTTGCCATCAACATAAACTGGAGTATTGCTACGATTACGTAATGCTGTATGTAATACCGCACGATTTTCAGTACGATTAATTTTTTCACCAGTAAACATACTTTCTGTCGCATCTTTCACTGCGGTTTCTTCCGCTAATTGACGCAATAGTTGTAAAGTTTGTTCAGTTAAATGGTTTTTAGAAAAATCGACTAAAATATCTTGTTGAAATTTTAATGAATATTTAGCAAAACGATCTGCATCTTCAGCAAACAGTTGTTGAATGGTTACATCATTCATTGCTTGTTGATGTTGCAATAATGCTTGCCATGCTTTGGTTGAGGTTGGATTAATATTTTTCATACAATTTCCCTTTAATTTAAATTAATCAATATATTCGACTAAAACACGTGGAGTGAGTTTAGTTACTAATTCATAACTGATTACGCCAACAATTTCTGCTATTTCTTCTATAGGTAGTTCTTTACCCCACAAGATCACTTCATCGCCGACTTTATCTTCGGCGTCCATTCCCAGATCCACCGTCAGCATATCCATTGATACTTTGCCTACAATCGGCACTCGTCTACCGTTCACATACACAGGTGTCCCCGTTGGCACATCTCGCGGATAGCCATCACCATAGCCTATCGCTACCACACCAATTTTAGTCTCTTTATCACTGATCCACCGTCCGCCATAACCAACAGGCTCACCTTTTTTATGTTTACGCACGGCAATCAATGAGGACGTTAACGTCATCACAGGAATTAAATCATATTCACGACTTGGTGTATTATTCACCGAAATACCATACATAATAATCCCAGGGCGAATCCACTCTAAATGAGATTCCTCCCAGAACAAAATACCACCTGATGCTGCGATACTTCTTTCGCCCGATTTCCCCTGACAAGCAGATAAAAAACGCTCAAGTTGTTTTTCTGTATAACCACTGGTTAACTCATCAGCACGACTAAAATGGCTAATAAAGCGGATATGATTTACATTTGCAGATTGTGATAAAGCTTGATAATAAACATCGACTTCTTCCAGCTGAATACCCAAGCGGTGCATTCCTGTATCAATTTTGATCCATACACTAATTGGATTAGGTAAATCGGCTTGCAATAACGCATTTAACTGTTCTGCACAATGTACCACCGTTTCTAAGTTATTTACTGCTAAAATCGGTAAATCACTGGCAGAAAAAAAGCCTTCTAATAATAAGATAGGCTTGGTGATTCCATTTGAGCGTAAACGGAGCGCTTCTCCTAAACGCGCCACGCCAAAACAATCCACATTGTCTTGTACTGTTTGAGAAACAAATTCCACACCATGTCCATAAGCATTTGCTTTCACCACGGCAATAATTTTACTTTTTGGTGCTAATGATTTGATTTTTTGAATATTATGTTTTAGGGCAAGAGAACTAATCTTTGCCGTTGCTGCTTTCATATTACTGCCTTTATTAATTAATAATCATCATTAAACTCAGAACCATACTGCAAGTTATCAAAGCGAGAGAAGCCTCCCATAAAAGCAAGACGAACACTACCAATCGGTCCATTACGTTGTTTCCCAATAATAATTTCTGCGGTTCCTTTAAATTCTGAATTAGGGTTATAAACTTCATCTCGATAAATGAACATAATTAAATCGGCATCTTGCTCAATCGCCCCTGACTCACGTAAATCTGAGTTAACTGGGCGTTTATCTGCTCGTTGTTCCAAGCTACGATTTAACTGTGATAATGCAATCACTGGCACTTTTAATTCTTTCGCTAAGGCTTTTAAAGAGCGAGAGATCTCGGCAATCTCTAAAGTACGATTATCTGCATAACCAGGAACACGCATTAACTGTAAATAATCCACCATAATCATTGCTAAGCCATTCGGACTTTCACGATGAATACGTCTAGCACGTGAACGTAGCTCTGTTGGGGTTAGACCTGAAGTATCATCAATATAGAGATTATTTTTCTCTTTTAATAATGCAATACAACTTGATAATCTAGCGCCCTCATCATTAGCAAAGTCAATTTGTCCCGTTCTCAATTTAGTTTGATCGACACGAGAAAGAGAAGCTAACATTCTTGTCATTAATTGTTCTGCTGGCATTTCTAGGCTAAAAATTAATACTGCTTTATTTTGATCTTTTGGCAAAGCCGCATTCTCACATAAATTCATCGCGAAAGTCGTTTTTCCCATTGAAGGACGAGCAGCAATAATGATTAAATCACCAGGTTGTAAACCTGCTGTTTTTTTATCTAGATCTGTAAAACCTGTTGAAACGCCTGTAATACCGCCAAGGCTTGGATTTTGTGCCAAGGTTTCAATTTTGCTAATCGTATCAAATAAGATTTTAGAAATGTTTTGTGGACCAGTATCCGTTCCCGTCATTCTCTGCTCGGCAATTTGTAAAATCTTACTTTCTGCATTATCCAAAATATCTTTTACATCTTGCCCATTTGGTGAATAACAATTTTCTGAAATCGTATTCGTTGTCGCAATTAATTCCCGTAAAATTGCCTTTTCACGAATAATATTGGCATAGGCTAATGCATTTGCACTATTTGGCGTTTTCTGAGATAACTCCACTAAATAGGAAAAACCACCCGCTGTATCCGTAAGATCTTTACTACCCAATGCTTGTTCTAAAGTAATTAGGTCAGCAGGTTTACCATGACTCAATAAATTTTCTATCTCTTGGAAAATAACCCGATGAGCATAAGTATAAAAATCTTGTGCAATAACAGCTTCGGCTACTCGATCCCATAAACCATTATCCAACAATAACGCCCCTAAAACAGATTGTTCCGCCTCAATAGAATGTGGGGGAGTAAACTGTTCTATCTCTTTGTTTCTATTTGCTTTTGTTACAGGTGTTTGTGATTGTGTAGTTCGAGTAGGAGTCCAAGCCATACAGTCTGCCATCTAATTAATTATTGGAACGGAAGTATAGCAAAATTTCGCTTATATTGTTATGAATACGATAAATAAAAACCGCCAAAGAAGAAGTTTCCTTGGCGGTTTCTCAAATATGGGAAAATAACGATCTATTATTCTTTTTTACCTAATTGTGGGAAAGCAGAATTATTCAACAATAGACCTGTTTGCGTATAAATCCCTAGTTTATCGCGTGTATCTGTAATGTCTAAGTTACGCATTGTTAACTGACCAATACGATCTTTTGGATCAAATGGGGCATTTTCTACTTTTTCCATACTTAAACGTTCTGGCTGGTAGGTTAAGTTTGGTGATTCAGTATTTAAAATTGAGTAGTCATTACCACGACGTAATTCTAAAGTAACCTCACCCGTTACTGCACGAGCAACCCAACGTTGTGCTGTTTCTCTTAACATTAATGCTTGTGGATCAAACCAACGACCTTGATAAAGTAAACGACCTAAACGTAATCCATTGATACGGTACTGCTCAATCGTATCTTCATTATGAATACCACTTACTAAACGTTCATAAGCAATATGTAATAATGCCATTCCTGGCGCTTCATAAATACCACGGCTTTTCGCTTCGATAATACGGTTTTCAATTTGGTCTGACATTCCTAAACCATGACGTCCACCAATACGGTTTGCTTCTAAGAAAAGATCAACCGCATTAGCAAAAGTTTTTCCATTTAATGCAACTGGAATCCCCTCTTCAAAGCGAACGGTAACTTCTTCTGCTTTGATCGCTACATCTTCTTTCCAGAAAGCCACGCCCATGATTGGATTAACAATACGAATACCACTATTTAAAAATTCAAGATCTTTCGCTTCATGGGTTGCGCCTAACATATTAGAATCAGTTGAATACGCTTTTTCCACTGACATCTTATAGTTAAAACCATTGGCAATTAAGAACTCTGACATTTCATGGCGTCCACCAAGTTCATTAATAAAATGTTGGTCTAGCCACGGTTTATAAATTTTTAAACGTGGATTCGTTAATAAACCATAACGATAAAAACGCTCAATATCATTACCTTTAAAAGTACTGCCATCACCCCAGATATTGACATCATCTTCTTTCATTGCGGTAACTAACATTGTGCCTGTTACAGCTCGACCAAGAGGTGTTGTATTAAAATAAGTTACCCCACCAGTACTAATATGGAATGCTCCGCACTGAATAGCGGCAATTCCTTCATTAGCTAATTGAGTACGGCAGTCAATTAAACGTGCATTTTCTGCACCATATTCTTTTGCTTTGCGTGGAATTGCTTCGTAATCATCTTCATCTGGCTGACCTAAATTTGCTGTATAAGCATAAGGTATAGCGCCTTTTTGACGCATCCAAAGTAATGCTGCACTAGTATCTAAACCACCTGAAAACGCAATACCTACTTTTTGACCGATTGGGAGAGATTCAAGAATTGTTGTTGACATATTAATTCCTATTCGTGAGATGTGTTTGATTCTGTGATAAAACGAACGTTTACCGAGTGCGTATTATTCCCTAAAATCGCTCAGGTGTCCACAATCTTTATTAAAACAACGCATAAAAATTCAATTTATTGCATAAAAATTCAAGTAAATTTATCAAAAATAGGTTATATTAGTAGTACATTTATAACCAATAAATGATAAAATTCTGATAAAATTCACGCAAAAAAAATGCCACCTAAATTTAGGTGGCAGATAAACAATTCTGTTTATAAAAATATACAGGAAGTGAAATGAGTAACTTTTCAGTTACTCAGCCTAGAAACTCTAGGCTAATATGCAAACACAACATCATACTTAAGAATCTGAAACTCATTAACTAGTAAGGAATGACCAATCATTAAGTATGGCGCACATTCTAGGGAGCTACCCTAGAAGAAACAAACAATTTTTTTTTATCTTTGTCATAAAAAAAACTAATAACAAAATCCAATAGCAACTAACAGGAAGTTTTTACTCTGGATATTAAATTATGGTTAAACGTTTGCCCCCCTTAAATGCTCTAAAAGCTTTTGATTCAGCAGCAAGGCATTTAAGTTTTACAAAAGCTGCAGAAGAACTCTTTGTTACTCAAGCAGCAGTTAGTCATCAAATAAAAATTTTAGAAGATTTTTTAGGAACAGCCCTTTTTTTGCGCAAAAATCGTACACTTGAATTAACCGAAGCAGGAAAAAGTTATTTTTTTGATGTAAATAACATATTAAAAAAACTAATGAATGCTACAGAAAAACTTACCCAAAACACAGGACAAACTGTGTTATCAATAAATATTCCACAAACCTTTGGTATGCAATGGTTAGTACCTCAACTAAGCAAATTTAATCAGCGTTATCCAAATATAGATGTTCGTATTAATGGGGTAGATCATGATGAAGGTTTGCTGTCTCGAGAAATTGATATTGCCGTCTACTATGGCAAAGGTGATTGGAAAGGTTTATCCGTTGAACGATTAAAAGAGGCTCGATTATTAATTTTGGCATCACCCAATTTATTGAATAAGCAACCTATTCATCAGGCAGATGATCTCCGCCACTATACACTTTTACATGTCCATAATCGTGATAATTGGCAAATGGCGTTAAATTCATTGAAATTAGAAGGAATGGATCTGCAACATAACCCAGTATTTAGTCATACCTTTATGGCATTACAAGCAGCTATCCATGGTCAGGGCATTGTATTAGCAAACGAGTTACTTGCCCAGAAAGAAATTGAGCAAGGCAACTTGCAAGAGGTGTTAAATCTCCAATTAAAAGATCCGAAATCGTTTTATGTAGTTTATCATTCTGATCGTGAGAACGATGAAAAAATTAAGGCATTTCGTGATTGGTTAATCTCATTAGTATAAGGAAATATTGTGTTCAGACTATTTTTAATTTTTACTGCACTAAGTGGCTTTTTCTGTGTTGCTTTTGGCGCATTTTCCTCTCACGTGTTAAGTAAACAACTTTCTGCTGAAGCATTAAATTGGTTGGAAATTGGTTGGCGTTATCAGGTATTTCATACTTTAGCCTTACTTTTTTTAATACTTTTATTTGTCATACCACTACCTCAAGTCGCTCCCAAATGGCATCAGACCGTAAAATGGAGTGGTTATTGTTGGATTGCAGGTATTATCTTCTTCAGTTTTAGCCTATACTGTTTAGCGTTAACTGGGAATAAAAGTTTGGCTCATCTTACCCCTGTTGGTGGTATTTTCTTTTTATTAGGGTGGGGCAACTTATGCTATCTCGGAATCCGTTATCGCTTTCTAACCCATACAACCAAATAAAAATTATTATGACAAATCAACTTATTTTATATTGTCGCGCTGGATTTGAAAAAGAAACAGCAGCAGAAATTAATGATAAAGCAACTGGTTTAGGTATATATGGTTTTGCCCGAACAGAACCCGATAGTGCTCTTGTTATTTTTGAATGTAACTGTGCCGAAGAGGTAAAGTTATTAATTCAACATCTTGAATTTAATACTTTAGTATTTTGTCGACAATGGTTTGCCGTTATTCAACAACTCACCTTTACTTCAACAACAGATCGTATTTCTCCGCTTATGGATTGCCTTTTAAGCAGCGATCTTGATTTAAATGCAATGACCGATGTTTGGGTAGAAACAGCAGATACCAATCAAGCAAAAGAGCTTCTCTCTTTTTGTCGCAAATTTACCGTACCATTACGTCAGAAGTTAAAACAAGCAGGTTATCTGACAAAAAAAATAACAACCAAAACACAACCATTTACCTTACATCTCTGCTTTACGGAATCAAATAGTTGTTTTATTGGCTATTCTTTTAACCACAACCATTCACCTGATTTTATGGGGATAAAACGATTACGTTTCCCTGTCGAAGCACCTAGTCGATCAACCCTTAAATTAGAAGAAGCCATTAAAACATTCTTGACAGAAAAAGAAGAAGCTGAACGCCTAAATGAACAACAATACGCCGTCGATCTAGGGGCTTGCCCTGGTGGCTGGACATATCAACTTGTTAGACGAGGTTTATTTGTCTATGCCGTGGATCACGGTAAAGTAGCAGAGTCTTTACAAGAAACGGGACGTGTTGAACATTGCCCAGAAGATGGCTTCAAATTCCAACCGCCAAAAAAACGCAAAATTGATTGGTTAGTTTGTGATATGGTCGAACAACCTATTCGTATTGCTGAATTAATCGCAAAATGGCTAGTAAATGGTTGGTGTCAAGAAACAATCTTTAATCTAAAATTACCAATGAAAAAACGTTACATAGAAGTGCAGAAATGCCTTTTCTTAATTGAACAACGATTAATTGATGCCGATCTTGATTATCAAATGCAAGCAAAACATCTTTATCATGACCGAGAAGAAATTACTGTACATATTCGTTTAAAAACAAAGAAATAAGGATAAATATATGACATTAAGAATTGCCGTAGTTGGTGCAGGTGGGCGTATGGGTCGCCAACTAATTCAAGCTGTGAGTAAAACAGAGGGAGTGGCAATCACTGCTGCCTTTGAACGTTCAGGCTCAAGTTTACTTGGCAGTGATGCTGGTGAATTAGCTGGAATAGGACATAATGGTATTGAGATTACCGATAATTTATCAGCAAAACTGGAACACTTTGATTTACTTATCGATTTCACTCGCCCTGAAGGTACGCTCAATCATTTAGCGCTTTGTGTGGCTCACAATAAAAAAATGGTGATTGGTACTACAGGATTTGATGAACAAGGTAAACAAGCTATTCAACAAGCAGCGGAAAAAATCGGCATTGTTTTTGCGTCAAATTATAGTGTCGGTGTTAATCTTGTTTTTAAACTCCTCGAAAAAGCAGCAAAAGTTATGGGCGATTACTGCGATATTGAAATTATTGAGGCGCATCATCGTCATAAAGTAGATGCGCCATCAGGTACCGCATTATCTATGGGAGAACATATCGCAAAAGCAATGGGGAAAGATCTTAAACAACACGCAGTATATGCTCGTGAAGGAATCACAGGTGAACGCAAACAGGATCAAATTGGCTTTGCTACTATTCGAGCTGGTGATGTGGTGGGTGAACACACTGTGTGGTTTGCCGATGAAGGTGAGCGAGTTGAAATTGCACATAAAGCCTCTAGCCGTATGACTTTCGCTAATGGTGCAGTCCGCGCTGCCAAATGGTTAGCAAATCATGATAAAGGCTTGTTTGATATGACTGATGTATTAAACCTCAACTCACTCTAATAGTTTCATAGCCCAGTATTCACTGGGCTTTAAACTGCTAATAAGGCAGCGAGTAGATTTACTCTTTTACTGGCTCGCCAATAATACTGCGAGTATCAATATTGACCTCGGCTAAACGTACTGACAACAGATCTGCTAATTGATAAACGCGATTACCTTGTACATATAACGCAATATCATCACTGTTTACCTCAATCTCTTCTTTCTTATCATGAATAAAAGACATTGGTACAAAGAGATAAGCACCATTTTCTAGTAACTGTACTCGTAATCCGCCACGAGTAATATCCATAATTTGTGCCTGATAAATCGGTTTATCTGCTACCTGTTTCGCCAAATATAAACAATAAAGCCAATCTGCAATATCACGCTCAACCAACCGATTTTGTTTTCTGGCTTCTTGTAATCGAGCTAGCACATTTTCTTCGATTGGCTGCGATGTTTGTTGTTGTAAGATAGCTTTGATTGCACGATGGTTTACCATATCTGAATACTTCCGAATTGGTGAAGTCCATGTCGCATAAGCAATTAAACCTAAACCAAAATGTGGTGCAACTTCTGTTTTAAATTCAGCAAATGTTAAATAACGGCGTAAACGAGTTTCTAAATACGCTTGGGAAAGTTGATCGAGGTCATGCTGCATTTGGCAATAACCATCGAGTGTCATTAAATTTTCCACACTATAACGTTGTTCAAGTTCCGTCTGATTATTTTCATTAGCAAGGTGTTTTAATAAGAATTGACTTGCTGCTGGTAAGAATTTTTTATCAAAACCAGAATGCGTACTAAAGATACCCGCTGCTTGATGTGCAGCCAAAAATTGTGCAGCACAAGTATTAGCAATAATCATACACTCTTCAACAATACGATTCGCAATCCGACGATAATCAGCTCGAATCTCAGAAACCTCTCCATTATCTGCCAAGATAAAATTATAATCAGGACGATCTTTAAATAAGATTGCGTGTTGTTGACGCCACTGAATTCTCGCTAAACTGAATTGATGTAATGCATCAATTTGCGTCTTAATAATGTCGTTGGTTGGTTGCCACGCATTTGGTTGTTGTTCTAAATAATCTGAAACCGCATCATAAGCGAGTTTTGCTTTAGAACAAATCCATGCCAAAGTAAAACTTGGTTCAGCAGTAACATTGCCTTCAAGATCCGTTTCAATAAAACAGACTAAGGCAGGACGCTTTTCTCCCTCCACCAATGAACAGAGATCATCAGATAACTCACGAGGGAGCATTGGAATATTAAAACCTGGTAGATAATTGGTAAAACAGCGCTGTTTCGCATCGATCTCAATTTGTGAATCCAATGGAATATAGGCTGTTGGATCAGCCACTGCCACAGCAAGTTTCCAACCAGATTGCGCGCCATTTTGCATAAGTGGCGAAATGGCTAAGGCATCGTCCATATCTTCTGTACTTTCTGAATCAATCGTAACAAAATCTATATCTGTTAGATCTTGTCGAATCGTGGTTTCCTCAAATGGGTACTGATCTAACCCAGCTACCGCAGTACGAGGTTGTTCATGACGTGCGAGAGTAACCCACCAAGCTGTTTTTGGATCATCATGATGACAAATAAATTGCGTTACTTGAGCAAAGAAAAAACGATCATCTCGTAATGGGTGTGTTTTTAATTCAGCTACCACCCAATCACCATTGGCGAGTGTTTCAGTAACATTTTTATGCACATTCGCCGAAATAGCTTGTTTAATATTAGAATGATCCACAAAAAGTTGCAGTTTATTATCTTTATTGAAACGAACTCTAGCAATAAAGCGTGTTAGCATTGGTTCTAACAAACTATCTGGTTCAGCTTGCTCTTTCTCACCAACCGTTTCGATAAGTGCTTTAATTTTATCGCCGTGCATCACTTTTTTCATCGCTTGTGGCGGAATGAAATAACTTTTCTTTTCGCATTCCAAAAAGCCATAGGCTTTATCAGTTGCTTTCACAGTACCTTCAACGTGGGGCTTATTATCACGAATTTGTTGTTTGAGTTGGCTAAGAAGAGGATTATCTAAAAGCATATCTTATCCGATTAAATAAAAAATTCGCTCCGCAAGCACGGAGCGAAATAATAAGAAAGGATTAATCTAGGTCTAATTCACTCATTGCAACAGTACTAAAGCCTGCATCAACATGAACAACTTCCCCAGTGATACCCGCAGCAAGATCAGAACATAAGAATGCTGCAGTATTGCCTACATCTTCAATAGTTACTGTACGGCGAAGCGGTGCAGTATTTTCAAAATGACCTAACATTTTCTTGAAATTTTTGATTCCAGATGCCGCTAAAGTACGAATTGGACCTGCAGAAATTGCATTTACACGGATCCCCTCTTTCCCCATTGCAGATGCCATATAGCGTGTATTAGCTTCAAGCGAAGCTTTTGCTAATCCCATTACATTGTAATTTGGAATAGCACGTTCAGCACCTAAATAAGAAAGAGTTACTAGGGCTGCACCAGGATTTAAATTAGGACGCGCAGCTTTCGCCATAGCAACAAAGCTGTAAGCACTAATATCATGTGCAATACGGAAACCTTCACGGTTAACAGCATTAACATAATCGCCATCAAGTTGATCGCCTGGTGCAAAAGCAATAGCGTGAACGAAACCATCAAATTTATCCCAGTGTTTTTGTAATTCAGCAAAGCAATTTTCGATACTTTCATCGGTACCAACATCACAAGGGATTACAATAGAAGAACCAAGTTCTTGTGCAAATTCTTCAACACGGCTTTTTAATTTGTCATTTTGATAAGTAAAGGCGAGTTCTGCTCCCTCACGATGCATTGCTTGCGCAATACCATAAGCGATAGAACGATTGCTAGCAACACCAGCGATTAAAATACGTTTATTTGTTAAAAATCCCATAATTTATCCTATTTTCATTGTAGTTAAACGGGCGGATTATAGCAGAAATCGAAAGTGGAACAAATCAGACCGACGATTACCATAAGAGGAAATCGTACTCTGCCCCATTGATAATCATCTAGAATTTGTTACAAAGTTACTGCCCATCACTTTATTTTGTCTTTTTCGTCAAAAACATCGCATCGCCATAACTAAAAAAACGATACCGATTTTCCACCGCATTCCGATATGCTCGCATAATATTGTCATAACCCGCAAACGCAGAAACTAACATAATTAAGGTAGATTCTGGCAAATGGAAATTAGTGATTAAGCAATCCACTACACGGAATTTTTTACCAGGATAAATAAAAATGGTGGTATCTGCAAAAAATGGTTCAAGTAACTGTTTACTTTGTTGTTGTTCAGCAGCTAACGCTGCACTCTCCAAAGATCGCACTGATGTGGTGCCAACCGCAATCACACGCTTACCTGCTGCTTTAGTCGCTAATACGGTATCCACCACCGCTTGTGGTACTTCTGCGTACTCAGCGTGCATATGGTGATCTTCAATATTTTCTACTCGTACTGGTTGGAATGTCCCTGCACCGACGTGTAATGTTACAAATGCAATATTCACTCCTTTTGCACGCAATGCGGCTAACAGTTCTTCATCAAAATGTAAGCCTGCCGTTGGCGCAGCAACAGCGCCTGGGACTTTACTATATACCGTTTGATAACGCTCTTGATCGGACTCTTCATCAGGACGATCAATATATGGCGGTAACGGAATATGCCCAATTTGTTGTAAGCTATCAAATAACGATCCTGTAATCGCAAATTGTAGGTGAAATAATGCCTCTTGACGACCTAACATCTTTACATAAATACCATTCCCTTCGCCAAGCTTATCTTCCCCTAAAATTAACTCACTGCCCTCTTTTGGCGCTTTAGAGGCACGGACATGAGCTAAACAACTTTTATCATCTAGTACTCGCTCAATCAGGACTTCTACTTTTCCGCCACTACTTTTTCTACCATAAATTCGTGCTGGAATAACTCGTGTATTATTAAAGACTAACAGATCTCCCTCATTCACAAACGAGAAGACATCTTTAAAATGGTGATGTGAAAACTCACCACTATTGCCATCTAATTTTAATAGACGGCTCGCCGTTCTCTCTTTTTGTGGATAGCGTGCGATTAATTCATCAGGAAGATCAAAATAAAAATCTGCAACACGCATATGCTTACCTATTCTTTATAAAAAAAACCGTTTCTTATGTATGTTTGCCCAAGAAACATATCTACTCTTTTCAGTTGGGGGCTAAGTTTATTGCGATTACTCACAAAATGCAAAAAAGAGCGACAATTTTTTGTTTTCGCTAGACTCACCCTGTTTTGTGATTGTCGCATTTTCACCTAATTGCTATACTCGCCCCTTGCTAAATTCACTCATTATTGAAGGAAAAAATTATGACCGAACGCTGTTATAAACTCTATCGTTATCAAATTCCAATGGATTCTCAAGTTGTTTTACGCAATCGCTTTTTAAAACAGCGTGAAGGTCTATTAGTCCAGATTCAATGTGGGGGGCAATCAGGTTGGGGAGAAATTGCACCATTACCTGAATTTAGCCAAGAAACATTAGAACAAGCGCAACAACAAGCGATTGATTGGTTAAAAAAATGGGATCTGGCGCGCGCTTGCAATGAAAAATTATCATTAGAAAATTGTTATCCATCAGTGGCATTTGGTTTAAGTTGTGCTTTAGCTGAGCTAAAAGGAAAATTAGGTGAACAAGGTAATTTTAAAATTGCTCCTTTATGCTATGGCGATCCTGATGAACTGTATGCGGAACTAGAACAGTTACCTGGTGAAAAAATTGCCAAAATTAAAGTTGGATTATATGAAGCCAATCGTGATGGTTTAATTGCAGATATGTTCTTAGAAGCGATTCCTGATCTTAAACTTCGTTTAGATGCAAATCGTTCTTGGACACCTGAGAAAGCGGCAATGTTTGCCAAATATGTTAAACCTGAACATCGCGCTAGAATTCAATTTATTGAAGAACCATGTAAAACCCCTAGCGAGAGTTTACAATTTGCTGCTGATACAGGCATTGCTATTGCGTGGGACGAAACTGTGCGAGATCCCGATTTTCAGATAAAAGCAGAAAATAAGGTAACTGCAATCGTGATTAAACCTACACTCGTGGGTTCATTAGAAAAATGTGTGCAATTAATTGAACAAGCACATCAACAAGGTTTAATTGCTGTGATTAGTTCAAGCATTGAGTCTAGCTTTGGGTTAACACAACTTGCCAGAATTGCCCAACAATATACTCCTGACACAACACCAGGATTAGATACATTAGATTTAATGCAAGTACAACTTATGCGTAGTTGGCCAAATTCAACTTTGCCAATCGCGGATTTACAGAGTGAATATATTAGTGAAATAGAAATTAACTAATATCACGAAGAAAACGCTTGCATAATCAATTAAAATCGCATAGTTTAATCAAGGTCGCTTTTTAGCTTAGGAAAGAAAATTTGATGTTATTCATTTGTTACTCTCATCATCACCATTACCCTGAATAATCTTTCAGGCATTTGGTGCTGCTTGGAAGATAAGAAACTTCCGAGAGTACAAATATTCAATTATACCCTTCGGGAGTTATCCCGAAGGGTTTTTTATTTTTTAGCATTTAAATAAGAAGGAAAAACACAATGTCAGACAAAACTCGTTTACGTATTGCAATGCAAAAATCAGGGCGTTTAAGTAAAGACTCTCAAGAATTACTTAAACAATGCGGGGTAAAAATTAATTTAAATGAACAACGTTTAATCGCTTATGCAGAGAATTTACCGATTGATATTCTACGGGTACGTGATGATGATATCCCTGGGTTAGTATTTGATGGCGTGGTAGATCTTGGCATTATTGGCGAAAATGTTTTAGAAGAAGAAGAGCTACGCCGTAAAGCAAGTGGTGAAGAAGCCAATTATAAAATGCTCACTCGTTTAGATTTTGGTACTTGCCGTTTATCACTCGCCGTCCCACAAAATGCGGAATATACTGGTCCTGAATCATTAAACAATATGCGAATTGCGACCTCTTACCCACAACTATTAAGACGTTTTATGACCGAGCGTGGATTAAAATTCAAAAGTTGTTTACTCAATGGTTCCGTAGAAGTAGCCCCCCGCGCAGGATTAGCCGATGCAATTTGTGATCTTGTTTCTACTGGCGCAACATTAGAAGCCAATGGTTTACGTGAAGTTGATGTCATTTACCGTTCAAAATCTTGCTTAATCCAACAAAACAATCCATTAGAACCTGCCAAACAACAATTAATTGATAAATTGCTCACTCGTATCCAAGGGGTAATGCAGGCAAGAGAATCCAAATACATTATGTTGCACGCCCCAAAAAGCAAACTCAAAGAAGTGGTTGCCTTATTACCTGGCGTTGAAGATCCAACAATCTTACCTTTAGCAAGCGAAGATGATCGTGTTGCATTGCATATGGTTAGCCAAGAAAACCTTTTCTGGGAAACAATGGAACAGTTAAAAGCTATTGGGGCAAGTTCTATCCTTGTATTACCTATTGAAAAAATGATGAATTAAGGGAACTGATATGAAAACACTTATTTGGAATAATCTCACTCCGCAACAACGCCAACAAGCAATGCAACGCCCCGCGATTGGTAGTTCACAAAAAATCCAAGCTGCGGTTGATGAAATTCGAGAACTTGTCTTACAAAAAGGGGATCAAGCCCTATTTGAACTTAATCAACGTTTTGACAAGGTCAATCTAAGCGACTTAAAAGTCTCTGCCGAACAAATTGCCACCGCCTGTGCAAGGATTACACCAGAATTAAAGCAAGCTATGCAAACCGCACAACGTAATATTGCAATTTTCCATCAAGCACAAGAAACCGCACTAATCGATATAGAAACACAATCTGGTGTTCGCTGCCAAGTGCTTACTCGTCCAATTAACAAAGTCGGTTTATATATTCCTGGCGGTTCAGCCCCATTATTCTCAACCGTGTTAATGTTAGCGACCCCCGCTAAAATTGCTGGTTGCCAACAAATAATTCTCTGTTCTCCACCACCGATTGCTGATGAAATTCTTTATGCGGCGTCATTATGTGGTGTTGATACCATTTATCAAGTCGGTGGAGCACAAGCCGTAATGGCAATGGCATTTGGTACAGAATCCATTCCTAAAGTCGATAAAATTTTCGGACCAGGAAATGCATTTGTAACAGAAGCAAAACGTCAAGTTAGCCAAGATCCAAATGGTGCAGCAATCGATATGCAAGCAGGTCCATCAGAAGTATTAGTAATCGCTGATCAATTTGCAAATCCTCAATTTGTCGCCGCTGACTTACTCTCACAAGCAGAACATGGTGCAGATTCACAAGTTATTCTGGTTACACCAAGTCAAACGTTAGCCCAACAAACAGAACAAGCGATTACAGAACAATTAGCCTTATTACCTCGTGCGGAAACAGCCGAAAAAGCGCTTTCGCATAGTCGCATCATTATTGCGCAAGATTTAGCGCAGTGTGTCGAAATTAGTAATGCGTATGCACCTGAGCATTTAATCGTACAAGTGGAAAATGCCAGAGCATTATTACCAGAATTAGACAATGCAGGCTCAATTTTCTTAGGGGCTTATTCACCAGAAAGTATGGGGGATTATGCGTCTGGCACCAATCACGTGTTGCCGACTTATGGTTACAGCCGTACCACTTCAAGTTTAGGTTTAGCCGATTTCAGCAAGCGTATGACAGTGCAAGAATTAACACCGCAAGGTTTTGTACAGCTCGCTAAAACAGTAGAGGTAATGGCAGAAGCGGAGCAATTACAAGCCCACAAAAATGCCGTGAGTTTACGCTGTGCAAGTTTAAAATAATATTTTTCAATTAAAAAGCGAGCTAATTTAGCTCGCTTTATTTAAATAAATTCCCTTTACTCGACAACATCTACACCATAAAAGGCATTATAACCAAATGGACTTTGTGCATAGTTGCGTACACGAGGACTTAACGGAGTATAACTTACTGAGTGAGCTACAGGAATCCATGGCACTGCTTGATGGAACATTTCCTGTGCTTTTTCATAAAGTGGCGCACGTACTTTCTTATCTGAGGTAATAATCGCTTTCGCAAGTAGATCATCGAATTCTTTATTACACCAGCGAGAATAGTTACTGCCACTATTTGCATTTTCACAACTTAACAATGGTGATAAGAAGTTATCTGGATCGCCATTATCGCCTGACCAACCATAAATTCCTGCAGTAAACTCTCCTGCACGAGTACGTTTAATATAATCCCCCCATTCATAACTAACGAGTTTGGCTTTCACGCCAATTTTCGCCCAGTCATTTTGTAAAATTTCTGCGGTACGACGTGGGTTTGGATTTGATGCACGCACAACAGGTTGTACCCAAAGTTCAGTTTCAAACCCATTTGGATAGCCTGCTTCCGCTAACAATTTTTTCGCTTTTTCAAGATCAAATGGATAATCTTGAATACTATCGTTATAACTCCAAATTGTTGGCGGTAATGGGTTTTTCGCTGCTAAGCCCGCACCTTGATAAACCGACTCAATAATAGCGGCTTTATCTGCTGCATAGTTTAATGCTTGACGAACTTTCTCATTATCAAATGGCGCTTTTGCAGTATTAAACGCAATATATGCAATGTTTAGACCAGGTTGCGAGACTAACTGCACTTTTGGATCTGTTTTCATGCGCTCTAAATCTGCCGCATTCGGGAAATCGATCATATCACATTGCCCTTTTTGCAATTTTGCATAACGTGCTGTCGCATCTGGCGTAATACTGAAAATTAAGGTATCGATTGGGGTCTTACCTTGCCAATAGTCTGGATTCGCTTTATAACGTAACGCTTGATCTAATTTCGCTCCAGCAAAAATAAATGGTCCCGTACCAACTGGATCGGTATCTACTTTTTCTGGCGTACCTTTCTGCATCATTTGGTCTGCATATTCCGCTGAATAAATAGATAAGAAATCCATACCAAGTGTTGGTAAGAATGTAGCATCTGGGCGATTTAATACAATTTCGACTGTATTATCATCAACCTTTTTCACCGATTTTAATAATTGAGGAAACTTCATCGCATTGAAGTATGGATAGGTTCCTTTAGAGACATTGTGATATGGGTGATTGTTATCTAATTGACGCATAAAGGAAAAAACTACATCGTCAGCATTAAAATCACGTGTTGGTTTAAAAATTTTACTTGAATGGAATTTCACCCCTTTTCTTAAATGTAAAGTATAAGTCAATCCATCTGCTGAAATATCCCAACTTTCTGCTAAGCCTGGCTCAATTTCTGTTGATCCACGTTTAAAATTAATTAAACGATCATAAACTTGTTGGGAACTCGCGTTATAGGAGATTCCGTCCATCACAAGCGCTGGGCTAATGCCTTGTGGGTAACGGCTAGTACAATTAATAAACGTTTTTTCTGCATGAGCAAAACTTGCAGTACTTAATAATGTCGTTGCCACTGCACTGAGTGCAAAGATATGTTTAAATTTCATTTGATTACTCCTCGTAGTCATTACTGATGCATTTTTTCACGAATACACACTTATTATTGCGGTATAGATTAGCCTGTTAATTTTTAAAATGAAATAACAAAAAATAGTTCATTATAACTAAATGGCATAACTATTCTGTTGTATCACGTTTATGTCGCATAACATCACCGACATCAGCACGAAAACATAAAAATGTCAGCATCGATAACCCTCCAAATACTGACAGCGTAAAAAAAGTGTTACTGAAACTTTGCAATAATTCATTTTGTGCTGAATGATGATGATATAAATTCAACACCACAGACGCAACTGCAATTCCTAAACTTATCCCAATTTGTTGTACAATACTAAGCAATGTTGTCCCTGCACTTACCTGATCTTCTTTTAATTCACTTACCATAAGCGTATTCACACTAGAGAAAATCATCGAAATACACGCCCCATAAAACATAATAATAACAACACTAAAGATAAGATTTTGGCTATAACTCATTAATCCTAATCCATAAACTGCAATAGTCAGTAATCCACTTGCCACGACTAAGGTTCTCTTATAACCAAATTTTTCTAAGATTTTGGTAATCACGGGTTTCATCACAATGGAACTAATCGCTAACGGTACCATTAACATTCCAGCCTGATCTGCTGGATAACCCAAGCCAATTTGCAACATTAATGGCAATAAAAACGGGACACTAGAAGCAGAAAGGCGAATTAGCACATTACCAATCAGGCTTAAAGTAAAAGTTCGATTCAAAAAAACAGATAATGGAAACAGTACATTACGTTTTCCTTTTGCATATAAGACATAACCTGCTATCAACAATAATCCCACAACAATTAAAATGATCGCCCTATGCCAATCTCGCTTTGCTTCACCGATAAAATCTAACCCTAAAGTCGCTAACACAATTCCACCTGAAAATAATATAAAGCCTGTCCGATCAAAACTTGCTTTTATTCCTTTTAAATTAGGCAGATAAAAACGAGCAAAAAATACACCTAATAAACCAACTGGAATATTAATCAAAAAGATCCAATGCCAAGAGGCATAAGTTACCAACCACCCGCCAAGTAATGGACCTAAGATTGGTCCTGTCAGCCCTGCCATTGCCATTAAATTCCACGCTGCGAGTAATTCAGTTTTAGGTACGGCTTTGATTAAAGTTAACCGTGCAACTGGCATCATCATCGCCCCACCAACGCCCTGTACGATTCGCGATAAAATCAGCATATCCAACGATCCTGATATTGCACAAAGTACTGATCCTAAGACAAATAACAACACTGAATAACGGAAGACGATTAACGTACCATACCGATCTGCCAACCAACCACTCAATGGCATAAACAGGGCAACCGTTAAGGCATAACTGATGACAGTCAACTGCATATTGAGTGGCGATTCATTGAGATCGTGAGCTATCATTGGTAATGCCGTATTTAAAATGGTAACGTCTAACGTTTGCATAAAAAAAGCAAACGAGGCGATCCAAGCTAAACCTCGATGTGCTTTACTTAACTTTGCCATTGTCATTATTCCTATAAATGACGATAAAAATTAATAATAAAATCAGAAATTTGCTGTGGTTGATTAATATCTAGAATGGGTACTGCTGTTGTTTCGAACGGATAATCTAACGCTAACGCAATGATATATTCATCAAATTCTGGTAGCGGTTTAGCTAATGCTTGACGATGCAACATAATTTTCGCTATCGGTTCATGCTTAAATCCCTCGACTAAAACTAAATCAATTAATTGCGGGTCAAATTGTTGTGCTAAATAATTTAGTGTAACGGGGGTCGCTGTTTCGGTCATTAATACCCACCGTTGATCACAGGTCATTATAACTTGTTTTGCACCCGCTTCTTGCATACGCCAGCTATCTTTACCAGGTTTATCAAGTTGTACATCATGGTGAGTATGCTTAATTACAGCAGTACGAATCCCTTGCTCTGCTAATAGCGGCAACAATTTTTCTAATAATGTAGTTTTTCCTGTACCGCTATAACCTGTAATACCAAGCATCGGAATCATACTCGCTCCTCTAAAAAAGTAGCCCCTCTTAGTTGAAGAGGGGAAAGTCATTTAATTGCTATTGTTATTTTTCGCTAAATAGCGATCAAACATAACCGCCAGCATTTGTAACATTTAGCTCTAGCTAAATTTATTCCACTTGTGATTAATTTTGCTCTTGGCGTTGTAATTCTTGGCGTGCATTATCAATACTACGTTCAAGCAATTCACGTTTTGGATCATCTTTTGGTAAAAGTTGTAACATCATATTCCAACTCACAATCGCCATTTTAAAATCACCACGCTGAAAACTATCAAATGCTAATAATCCTAACGCATCTGCGTTGGTATGATCTTGGCGAATAACCTCTGATAATAAGCTTCTTCCTCGACTATTATCATTTTGATCCTGCGAAAACATCAAAATTCTGGCATAGGCTAATTTATAGGCAACCTCATTTGGTACTAATTGATAAGCTTTAGCATAACTGTCCATGGCTAATTGCGCTTTATCCATCGCCATTCCCATTTGTCCCAATAGCCACCAATTTTCTGCATTATTTGGGTTCTTCTGTAAATCTTGTCTTAATGCGACAATAAACTGTTCAATTTCTGTATCAGAAAGCGGGTTCTGTTTCTCATCTTGCAAGCGCGCAAAAAATTGTGGCAATTTTTGGTATGTCTGTTCTAGCATTGATTCCATTCGCCAAGATCCGACAGCAAAATAACTTGCTCCTGACAAAATAAACAGTAATAAAAAACCCGTAACAAACCAGACTTTACCATAGCGTTGCTGTGATACCGTCTGAGTTTGTACTTCGGTTGGAATATCCGCTAATAACGTTTGTTGTAACTCAACTTTTATTTGTTGCTCATTATCCAACAACCCTTGTTCGGCAGCCTGTTCAATCTCTTTAACACGATCAAAATAGAACGCTTTGTTAAACGCTTCACGCTGAATGCTTTTTTGTACTTTTGCTTGACGTAATAATGGAAAAAAGCAAATTAATGCGACAACTAATGTCAAGCCTAATGCACTTAACCAAAAAATCATTGTTCTTTTTCCTTCTCTAATAGTTGCTGCAAACGTGCTTGTTGTTCCGCATCAAGCGAACTTTCTATATGTTGTTCCATTGGTAAATTTTTACGTCTACGTACTAAAATCCCTATCCCCAAGAAAACAAGAAGCAATGGCGCAATCCACAGGATAATCGTACCAGCCGTTACAGGTGGATCGTAAGTTACAAAATTGCCATAACGTGCCACCATATAATCAATAATTTCTTGTTTACTCTTATTTTGTTGCAGCAGCTCCAATACTTTCGCCCGCATATCTGTTGCCACCAACGCATTAGAATCGGCAATATTATTATTCTGACATTGCGGACAACGTAACTCTTGTGTGAGTTCATGGTAAGTTTGCTCTTCTGCTGGCGAACGAAAATGCAAGGCTTCGATTGCCGCTATTGCCGAATTAGCTAAAAAAATAACCGCAAATAATAGCAAGATCCGTTTTATTTGGCTGCACATACACCCTCCGCAGCATATTTTTGATAAAGCGGTTGTAACGTTTGTTGCCAAACATTTGGATTCACATCACCTGCATAGCGATAACGGATAATGCCTTGGCAATCCACGACAAAGGTTTCTGGTGCGCCATAAACGCCAAGATCTAAACCAAAACTGCCTTTTTGATCTTCGATCACAGCTTGATAGGGATCACCGAGATCATTAAGCCATTTTTTTGCTTTCTCAGTGTTGTCTTTATAATTCACGCCTATAATCGTGATGCCTTGCTTGGCTAATTGATTTAAATATTGGTGTTCTGCATAGCAAGTTGGACACCATGTTGCCCAGACATTTAGTAATACTGGCTTGCCTTGCTTAAATAACTGTTGATCATACTGTTTTGTTTTATCAAATAGATCAACTACTACAGTCGTCATTGGAACAGCTTTCCCAACTAATGCCGACTCAAGTGCTTTTGGATCATCGCCTTGGGCATTACGAATTAAGGCGACGGTCGCCATCACCACAAACAAGGCAAAGAGAATTAAAGGTAGATACAATTTCTTATTCATTTGAATCCCTTTTAATTAACTTACTAAATCGATAACGGCGATCAAAAATACATAACAAGCTGCCTAATGCCATTAATAAACCACCAAACCAAATCCAGCGAATAAACGGTTTATAATAGAGGCGTACCGCCCATGCCCCATTCTCCAATCGCTCACCTAATGCAGCATAAAGATCACGTGTTATTCCGCCATCTATCGCAGCTTCACTCATACTCATACGGCTCACTTGATAGAAACGCTTTTCTGCATTGAGTGTCGTAATTGGTTGTTGTCCTTTGCTCACAATAATTGCTGCTGTTGCGCCAAGGTAGTTAGGTCCATGATTGTCTTTTACCTGACTAAATTTGAAATCATAGCCTGCGACATTAATACTATCGCCAATATTCATGCGCACATCTTTCTCAACGCTAAAATTTTGACTAAACGCAATACCAAATACCGTTACCGCTACACCAATATGTGCTAAGAACATTCCCCAATGCGAACGCGATAATTTTGTTATACCTTGCCAAAATCCAGTACGATAAGTGGCGCGCTGTTGTAACTCATATAAACTTAGTAAGGCGATGATCAATGTCATCATACTGCCCAATACTGCGCTTACCGTGATTTTATCAGCAATAACCAAAGGTAACACGAAACCAAATAATGCCATGGCAATAACACTGATGACCACTGGTTTACGAATCGCAGAGAATTGATCACGACGCCATTTTACTAATGGACCAATACCCAATAACAACGCAAATGGCACCATAATAATTAAAAACATTTGATCGAAAAATGGCGCGCCAATGGAAATTGAACCAAGCCCTAGTTGTTTATGTGCTAACGGTAATAATGTCCCTAACAATACGACCGCTAAAGCTGTCATTAATAAGATATTGTTAAGCAATAGCATCGATTCTCTTGAATAACGTTGGAAGTTATCACGAGAACGAATTTCACTTCCTTTGTAAGCATAAAGACCCAGTGATCCACCAATCACAACCACTAAATAGGCTAAAATAAATAATCCGCGTGTTGGATCAGAAGCAAAAGCATGCACTGAGACTAAAATACCTGAACGAACTAAGAATGTACCTAATAAACAAAGGGAAAAAACTAAGATAGCAAGCAATACCGTCCAAGCTTTAAAACTACCACGCTTTTCCGTTACTGCGAGTGAATGTAATAATGCTGTTCCAGCTAACCAAGGCATAAATGACGCATTTTCCACAGGATCCCAGAACCACCAGCCTCCCCAGCCGAGTTCGTAATACGCCCACCATGAGCCTAGCACAATGCCTAGTGTTAAAAAGCACCATGCGGCTAATGTCCAAGGTCTAGACCATCTCGCCCAAGCAGTATCTAAGTTGCCACTCATTAATGAGGCAATCGAAAAGGCAAATGCGACAGAAAAGCCAACATATCCCATATATAACAATGGTGGGTGAAAAATTAAGCCAATATCTTGCAACATTGGATTTAACTCTCTGCCATCAACTGGAAAATCAGGGAAAGTTCGCGTAAATGGGTTAGACGCAAAAACCACAAATACCAAGAAGCCAATACTGATCATTCCCATTATCGCTAAGACCCTTGCCACCGATTCTTGTGGTAATTGACGGCTAAAAATGGCTACCGCTAAACACCAACAGCTTAATAGCCAAATCCATAATAACAGCGATCCTTCATGCGATCCCCAAACCGCAGATAAACGATAGTAGATAGGGAGTTGGCTATTGGAGTTATTCACAATGTACTGCACGCTAAAATCATTAATTGCAAACAGGTACATTAATGCGAAAAAAGAAAATGAAAGCGAAATAAATAATCCAAATGCCATTGGACGCGCCAATGCAATTAATAATGGACTATTTTGCCGTAATCCCCATAAAGGGACGACTGTTAATAAGATAGCAATCGCTAAGGCAAGCGCTAAGGCATAATTCCCTAATTCAGCAATCATTTTTTCTCCTCAGCTTGCTGTTCAAACTGCATTTTGTCGCGTTCTGATTCACTGGTGAGATCATTTGCAGATACGCCCATCGGATTATGGACTTTTTTCATCTGTTCACCTAATTCAGGTGGAACGTAATTTTCATCATGTTTCGCTAATACTTCACTTGCCACTAATGTCGTCGCATCTTTCAAGGTACCTTGTGCCACAATACCCTGCCCCTCACGAAACAGGTCTGGCAAAATCCCATCATATTCCACATCTATTGATGGTCCAATATCATTCAGTTTAAATTTTACTTTTAAACTATTTGGATCGCGTTGCACTGATCCCTCTACGACCATTCCACCAACACGGATCCGTTGACCTGGCTCAGGTTTTGAAGCGATATTATTATCCTTACCATAAATCATTTCACTTGGTGTATAAAACAAATCAATATTTTGCCGTAACGCATACAGCATTAAACCAGCAGCAATACTGATTCCTGCCACGACAAATAATACTAAATACAATCTTGATTTACGGCGTGGGTTCATAAACGGTTCTCCGTTGTTATTTGTTGTTTCATTCGTTGTTGGCGTTGGATCTCTTTTTGCACTTCACGTAACACTTTACGTTGTCCTCGATGACTGGTAACCACTAATAACAGAATCGCAATCAATGAGATACCATAAGAAAGCCATACATAAAATCCATGATTCCCCATTTGCCAAAAAGCACTCCAACTATCAAAAAATGGTGTCATTTTACAGTTCCTTTTAGTTAATTTTTTGCACTAACGCTTGTACCCAAGGACGTTTTTTATCTGCATTAAGTAATTCATTACGATAGCGTACGACAGTTAAATACAGACTTAATAACATAAAACCCAAAATGGCTAATAACAGTGGAATTAACATTTCTGTTGCAATCGATGGCTTCTCAAATTTTGTGATACTTGCACCTTGATGCAACGTATTCCACCATTGCACTGAAAAGTGGATAATCGGTAAATTAATCACCCCAACAATCGCTAAAATACTCGCTGCTTTTGCGCCAATGACTTTATCCTGAAACGCACTATATAAGGCAATCACGCCAAAATAGAGGAATAATAGGATTAATTCTGACGTTAAACGCGCGTCCCAAACCCACCATGTTCCCCATGTTGGTTTTCCCCAAACCGCACCTGTTACCAATGCTAAAAAAGTAAATAATGCCCCGATTGGTGCCATCGCTACCATTGCTAAACTGGCTTGCTTAATTTGCCAAACCAGTGCTACAAACGCAGCAACTGCCATTGAACCATAAATGCCCATTGACCAAATTGCGCTGGGAACGTGAATATACATAATCCGAAAGCTATTACCTTGTTGATAATCGGCGGGAGCGAAACCCAATCCCCACACTATCGCAATCACTAATAACAATAAACTTGCTCCCCCTAACATCGGCAATAATTTTCCACAAATACGATATTGTGTCTCAGGTTTTGCGTAAGAATGTAACCATTTCCACATAATCTTTTACCTTTAAATTGATTAATGCAAACTAACTCGTAATGCTGCAGCTACCGCAAATGGACAACTCACTAACGCTAAAACTAACATCGCTGCCAGAATAGCTAATTGTCCGCTATAGCCAAGATGCAATGCAGCTGAATCCAATACTGCTGCTGTAAAAATTAAAACAGGAATAAAGAGTGGTACCACCAATAAACTCAGTAATACGCCGCCTTTGCGTAGCCCAACAGTTAATGCCACACCAACCGCACCAATACAACTTAAAATCGGCGTACCAATAAATAGAGTTTGTACTAACGCCCACCAGACATCAATGTCTAATGAGAGTAATAGACCTGCAATGGGTGATAACAAAATTAAAGGAAATCCTGTTAATAACCAGTGAGAAAAAATTTTCGCTAATGCTATCATCGAAAGAGGAATCGGTAATAAAAGTAGCTGTTCTAATGAACCATCTAAATAATCATCTTTAAACAAACGTTCAAATGATAATAATGCTGACAACAAGGCTGCCACCCAGACAATCCCAGGTGCAATACGTGCTAATAATTGTGGTTCTGGACCAACGACTAACGGAAATAACGTAATAACAATGAGAAAAAACCATAGTGGATTTAATATCTCACTCGGTTTCCGCATTGCAATTTGTAATTCACGTTTGATGATGTCGTAAAAAATCATTGGTTCTATTCTGTTTCTACAAATTTATATTTTTCTAGTTGTACTTTTTGCACTATATCACTCGGTACATCTTGATGGCTGGTAATAATCACAATGCCACCTTGGCGGGCGTGAAATTCAAATAAACGGGTTAAAACCTGAACGCCTCGTTTATCTATCGCATTAAAAGGTTCATCTAAAATCCATAAGGGTGCCGTTGATAACCATAATCTTGCAAGTGATACACGTTTATGTTGCCCTGCAGATAATTGACTCGCAGGAATATCTTCATAACCTAATAACCCTACCACTTGTAGCGTTTCCCATAATACTTCTGATTGTTTACGGCTATTGGTGGTACGCTGAAAAAAATGGAGATTTTCCCATGCGGTCAATTCAGGTTTGATGCCTGCGTGATGCCCTAAAAACAACAAATTGGCATTAAATTCTTCCTGTTGCTGCAAAATTGCCTGATTATTCCAAAGTACTTCGCCTTTTCTTGGACGAGAAAGTCCACTTAATGCCCGCAATAACGTGGTTTTCCCTACACCATTATGTCCTTCGATTTGAACAAAATCACCACTTTGAAATTGAAAATTAACATCAGCAAATAAAATTCGCTCTCCGCGCTGGCAACTGAGATCATTGACCTGTAACTGATTGATTGAATTCATATATTTACTGCTGATCGACTAAACTAATTTAACGGGGCAAAATTCTAACATAAGCCAGTCATTGGTGGTATTTTTATCTCAACCTCAAACCTACCTCTTTAGTAGTAAAAATTACAAAATAAAACAAATTAAAAGGTACTAACTACCTGATAAATAATGATATTTACAGATAAAAGGAAATCACTTTTTTTTGATCTATCGCAAGTAGAGATATTGGCTAGATATTTAACTATTTAAATTAACATTTCAGGCTGATATTTAGCCCGATACTCATTTGGCGTTTGTTGGAACTCTTTCTTAAATACAAAATAGAAATATTGTACAGAGGGGTAACCACAAACCTCAGCAATTTCTTGAATTGAGATTTGCGTATCACTCAATAATTGCTTGGCTTTATTCATTTTTTCGTCATGCAATACTTGGTGAATCGTTTTACCTGTTTCAGTCCGAAAACGATTTTCAAGATTTGAACGAGAGGCTTTTACATAATCTAGAACTTGTTCAACTTTGATACCAGAACATGCATTTAAACGAATATAATGTAACGCCTGAATGACTAAAGGATCTTTAATCGAACGATAATCAGTAGAAGTTCGTGCTTCTACACCCAAAGGCGTAATTAAATAAGGGTGATGTTTGATTGCGCGATTTTCAATTAACGCGTGCAATAATTTTGCCGCTTGATAGCCCATATTTTTCGTCCCTTGTCGCACAGAGGATAATGGCACGCGAGAAAAGGCTTGAATTAGCTCCTCATTATCAATACCAATAATACAAAGCTGATCAGGAACAGGAATATCTACTAAATCACAGGTTTGTAAGAGATGTCTTGCTCGCGCATCAGTAACTGCAATAATCCCAGTATGTTTTGGCAAAGAGAGAATCCATTCTGACAACGCTTGTTGTGCTTGCTGCCAATTTTCTGCATGTGTTTCTTGCCCTAAATAGATGTTTGGTTGGTAATTGTTTTGTTGCATAATCCGTTCAAATGCCATACGGCGTTCACTAGACCAATGTTGAAAACCTGGATCAGGTAAACCATAAAATGCGAAGTGATTAATCCCTTTACGTTGTAGATGTTCAAAAGCTGCTTGTAAAATCGCATGGTTATCTGTCGCAACATACGGAATATTAGCAGGATAATGCTGTTCATCTTGATAGGAACTGCCCACTGCAACCACAGGAATTTTACAATTAAGTAATTTTTTCGCTAAAACAGGATTATCAAAATCGGCAATAATGCCATCTAGATTTTCTGGATCTAAGATCAATTCTCGATGAATAAAATCATCTTCTAAAAAGACATTCCATGAGACTCTTGACGTTTGGATATATTCACCAATTCCACTCATCACTTCACGATCATAAACTTTGTTTGCATTAAAAAATAAGGCAATTTGGTAATAAGTTTTTGTCATAGCCACTCCTTAATGATATTGAAGTTTAAGATTTTGCTGTAACCTGTCGAATGATGCTGATAATCTGTCCATCAGTCGTCTGTGTGGTTAATAATTGTCCAATCTCCACCTGCTCGATACTTGTTACCAATCGCTGTTGTTCGGTGGTAGTTACCGTATAACCTCGTTGTAATACTTTTAACGGACTCACACTTTCTAAACAACCGCTTAATTGAGCAAATTGATAACGTTGTTGGCGTAAAAGGGTTTGCATTGCATTATGCAAGCGAAACTGCCATTGTTGTAACGCTTTTTGCTGTACTTCTACTTTATGCGCTAATGGAATCTGCGATAAGCGTTGCGCTAAATGTTGTTGTCGTTGCTGTTGGTGTTGTAAATAAAGCAAAATGCTTTTTTGTAAACGCTGATGTAAATGTTGATACTGCTGTTTTTGTAAGGCTAATTGGGCTTTAGGGTGTTGATTTTTTAAGCGTAGTTGTAACCGTTCTAATTGTTGTTGTGCTGTATTAAGAAATAACGCAAATGCTTTTTCAAGTCGTTGTTGCAGATAATCAATTTTTTGCCATAACTCTTTTTGATCACGACTTAATAATTCCGCAGCCGCAGATGGCGTAGAAGCACGTAAATCAGCAACAAAATCGGCAATCGTTACATCTGTTTCATGCCCGACGGCACTGATAATTGGAATCGTAGAAGCGAAAATTGCGCGTGCCACGATTTCTTCATTAAAACACCAAAGATCCTC
Organism: Gallibacterium trehalosifermentans; assembly: GCF_042433055.1. Classification (NCBI taxonomy): domain Bacteria; kingdom Pseudomonadati; phylum Pseudomonadota; class Gammaproteobacteria; order Pasteurellales; family Pasteurellaceae; genus Gallibacterium; species Gallibacterium trehalosifermentans. The sequence continues at coordinate 26,014 of NZ_JBHLWB010000009.1, read as the reverse complement.
TAATGAACCACCACCGCGCCCAACAATCAACACATCGCATTCTTGGCGAAGATTAGCAATTTCAATATTACGGACAATATCTTGCGCAGCCTCTTTTCCTTGCACTAAGGTCGGATAAATCACAACTTCTAAGCTAGGATTGCGGCGGCGTAAAATCTGTAAAATATCATGTAATGCCGCCCCACTGGAGGAAGTAATCACGCCAATACGTTGGCAATGTTGCGGCAACGGTTGTTTCCATTGTTGGGCAAATAATCCCTCTGCCGCCAGTTTTAATTTTAAACGTTCAAATTCTTGCTGTAATAGTCCCTCGCCAGCAGGCTGCATCGTATCCACAATTAATTGATAATCGCCCCGAGGTTCATACAAACTAACACTTGCTTTAACCAGTACCTGCATGCCATTTTGCGGTTTAAACGTAACTCGCAAGTTCCGCATTTTAAACATAGCCGCACGCACTTGGGCATTATTATCTTTTAAGGTGAAATACCAATGACCCGATACGGGTTGTGAAAAATTAGATATTTCTCCCGTTAGCCAAAGTGAACCTAATTCTTGTTCAAGCAAAGTTTTTGCACAGTGATTCAGTTGGCTCACTGAAAGAATCTGTGGGGTTGTGCTAGCTTGATTTAATAACATAAAAAATTATTCCGTATCCAGTAATAACCAGCCATTATCGAGCCAATCACATAAGCTATCGAGCAATAATGCCAATGATGATTCAGCACTCACATATTGTTGTAACTGTTGCCAATCTAACGCATTACCATCTGCAAGATACGCTAATAACTGACGTTCCGTAGCATTTAATTCATCAATCCACTCACCTTGTACAAAGATTTCGCCATTATCGGTATAGATACTTTTACAGTTAGCATCTTGATATAGGCGCGCTCCCGATTGCAAAACATCAGCTAATTCATCAGGATAGAAACTGTCTTCGGTATTTAACAAGGAATAACGGCGACCACTCACGGTTGTGGCAATGGCTTGGGTAAAGAGTGCATCAAATTGGCTAGAATGTTGTAGTAATGCAATTAGCTGTTGTTTTAGTGTTTGTATAGATTGCTGCGCTAGCAAACCATTTGGTTGCACATCTGGCGCAAGACGAAACGGAATAGCAAATTCACTACTATTAATTTGTTCACTATGATGCTCTAGTGCTTTACAAAAATTCTCTAAAATATCACTCGCATTTGGATAGCGTAAACCAAAGGAGAAAGTCAGGCAGTCGCTTTCTGCGACACCGTAATGTGATAAACGAGAAGGAACATATAACACATCACCAGGTTGCATGACCTCATCGAGCACTAATTCCCCCATATCATCGAAAATGCGGATAGGTTGATTTGCCTTAAATTCAGTACTTGGATCGCACCATTTGCCTAATTGCCAACGCCGTTCACCATAACCTTGCACCAAAAACACATCATATTCATCATAATGCTTGCCGACCGAACCACCTTTCGGGGCAAAAGAGACCATAATATCATCACGTTGCCATTGCGGAATAAAAGCAAATGCTTGCCATAATTTGCCGAGTTCTGGCGACCATTGTTCTAAATTTTGCACCAAAACAGACCATTTTTCAGGCAAGTTGTCAAAATCTGTTGCGTGTAACGGGCTGGTTTTTAATTGCCATTTTTCACTGCCATCTTGCTGCAAATGGGTTTGGATTAAACGTGCCGTTACCTCTTCCTCTTGGGCTAATTCAATAATATCTTGTGGTTCAAACATTCCCGCAATTTGTGGTAAACCTTGTCGAATTAATAATGGGCGTTTTTGCCAATAATCACGCAAGAAAATTTCAGGAGTAATATCTGCGGGTAAACAATATTGATGTGTCATTTTGGGTATCCTAGTTGAATGTGATTATTTAGCTTGAGCTTTTTGTTCTTGTTGTTGTGCAGCACGTTTACGGCGAATCTCTTTTGGATCAGCAAGTAATGGACGATAAATTTCGACCCGATCTCCATCACGTAAAATATCCGTCAATTTAGCAAGTCGCCCAAAAATGCCCACTTTATTTTCGCGTAAATCAATTTCTTGAAAAGCTTGTAATACCCCCGATTGCAAAATCGCAGATTGCACGTTACAGCCCTCAGGTAAGCGGATTTTTTTCAGAAAATAGTGCTGGGGTAAGGCATAAGTTACTTCGACATGAATTTCAGCCATAATAAATCTCCTTTGCACGTTGCTTAAATGCTTGCACCATCTGAGAAGTGAGTTGTTGGAAAATTTTGCCAAACATTTTTTCTACTAGAACATTACTAAATTCAAACTGCAGCTGCAGACTAATTTGTGAAGAATATTCATCAAGGGCAAGAAAACGCCATTCACCTGAGAGCTGTTTAAATGGTCCTTCAACCAAACGCATTTGAATTAATTGATTTGGTTGCATCGTATTATGTGTGGTAAATGCCAAGCGGATTCCTGCTTTACTCACCACCAACTCCGCGTCCAACTCATTCCCCTGTTGATGCAAAGTTTTACTTGCTACACAACCAGGAAGAAATTGCGGGTAGCGTTCATATTGATTAACTAGTTGATACATCTGTTCGGCACTATGTGGCACTAAAGTTGTTTGGGAAACTGTATGCATAATCGTTAGAGGTAAACATAAATGCAGTGTATTATACGCATTTTCACAGGGAATTATAGCTTCCCCCGATATAGATGGTTTATGCTCACACGGAAAAATCTGATTACGTTATGAATATTGCATTACTCAATTTACTCGCAGATGGTCAAGCACATTCTTATACAACACTATCTCAAGCATTAGCGATTACCTTATCGACTTTGACAGAACAGATAGCAGAATTGCAGCAACAAGGTGTACAACTAGTGCAACTGGCTGAAACTTGCCAATGGTTGCCTGCTGCGGAGTTATTAGCTCGTCCTTTCTTGCAGCAAGCCTTGCCAAATAACACGCTTATTATTCAACCCGTTATCAATTCAACCAATCAGTATTTATTAGATCGTATTGCTACGTTGCCAAATAACAGTGTTTGTCTAGCGGAATATCAAACAGCAGGGCGTGGCAGACGAGGACGAAAATGGCATTCACCTTTTGCAGGACAAGTAATTTTAAGTTTCTATCGACAATTTCCGAATACCGTCAATCTATCTGGTTTAAGTTTAGCGGTTGGTATTGCCACAGCTCAAGCATTAACGCATTTAGGCTATCAACAAGTGCAGTTAAAATGGCCGAATGATATTTGGTTAGCAGGAAAAAAGTTAGGTGGCATTTTAATTGAAATGAAACAACAAGCAGCGTTAGCCCGTTATGATGTGGTGATTGGTTTAGGATTAAATGTACACTTCCCAGCTGATCTTCAACTCGATCAACCGATTGCAATGTTAAGTCAACAAAAACCGCTAAATCGCAATACTGTGATTGCAGAGATTATCAAACAATTTAATCAAGTATTAGATCGATTTACTGCAAATGGCTTATCGCCATTGTTACCTTTCTGGCAACAATACGACTATTTTTATCAAAAAGAAGTCAAATTATTGTTAGAAAAGCAAACCATAACTGGCATTAATCAAGGCGTGAATGCTAATGGTGAATTATGTTTGCAACGAGAAGATAGTTCGATAGTAACTTTTGCTATTGGGGAAGTGTCATTACGAGAGAAATTTTAACTCAACCTTTCAGGTTGTTGACAAAGTCATATACATTAATTTAGATGTTATGTTTCACTCAAATTGATATTTAGGTTTCGCCCTAAAGGGCGCCCCACTTTTTTGCTCGTGCAAGAAAAGTGGGCAAAAAAAGCACGCCCTAGTGCTTTGCTATTCCTCATTTCGTCAAGATTTTCCGAGCGGCAAAAAACTAATATTTTTCTACGAAAAATTAGACGTTTTTTGCCTGAAAATCTTTCCTGCATTCGGGCAAAGCACAAGGGAACCCATTGAGCATTTTATAAAAATCTTGCTTAAATCTAGATTTGTCAGCCGTTTAAAATATCGGCATCAAATACCGACATTTATCTATTATTTAAAACCCCCTTACCTGCTGATATAACTGTCTAAATTTCTCATACTTAGCCCGATAGTGTTTAAACTGTTGAAGATCTGGCAGATAACGAGCCTCTAATTGCAGCGGTGGACAAAAATCAGCAATCGGTCGATCTGGATACAATGCCATTTGCGCTAATTTTGCAGCACCTAATGCTGGTCCAACATCTCCCCCAATTCGATATTCAAATGTTTTACCACTAATATCCGCTAATAATTGTCGCCAAAAATGGCTTTTCGCTCCACCACCAATCAAGGTAATTGATTCCGCAGTTACGCCAGTTTCATGTAAAACTTCAATACCCTCAGTTAATGCAAAACTTACACCTTCCACAACAGCTCTCGCCATTTCTGCTTGCGTTGTATCATGATGCAATCCCCAAAATACGCCTGTTGCATAAGGATCATTATGTGGCGTACGCTCACCAGAAAGATACGGTAAGAATAAGACATCTTTACTACTTTTTGCTTGTTCTGCTAACGCAAAGAATTGTGGAATATCATTAATTCCTAAGGCTTTATTTGCCCAATCAATACAGGAAGCCGCACTTAATAACACTGACATTAAATGCCAACGATCTGGTAAAGCATGACAAAAACTATGCACTGCTTTACTTGGATTGCTAACATAATGGTCCGTTACCACAAAATAAACGCCCGATGTTCCTAACGAAAGCATCGCTTGCCCTGCTTGGTATAAACCGACACCAATCGCCCCAGCAGCATTATCACCACCGCCAGCAATCACTGGAACAGATGACATTCCCCATTGTTGAGCTAATTCTGGTAATAATTGTCCTGTAATCGCATTACCTTCTACTAAACGTGGCATTTGTTGTTCTGTTAAATGGCAAGCTGTTAATAACGCTTTACTCCAACACCGTTTGCCAACATCCAACCACATTGTCCCTGCTGCATCTGACATTTCACTCACATAATCTCCAGTGAGTAATAAACGTAAATAATCCTTTGGTAACAATACCTTAGCTATTTTCTTAAATACTTCAGGTTCATTTTTTTCAATCCATTTGATTTTTGGTGCAGTAAACCCTGGCATCATTAAATTGCCTGTAATTTCACGAGAATCTGGCACTAACTGTTCCAATTCGTGACACTCAGCAAAACTTCGTCCATCATTCCATAAAATCGCTGGATAGAGAACTTCATCTTGTGCATCCAACATTACCGCACCATGCATTTGCCCAGTCAATCCAATTGCTTTGATCGCAGAAAGATCCTGTTCTGCTGCTAATTGACTAAAACATTGTTGCAGTGCTTGCCACCAATCAGCAGGATCTTGTTCAGACCATAAAGGTTGTCGGCGGGTTACACTTAGTGGTGCCGTCACAGTAGCAACAATTTGTTGCGCTTCATTTAATACAACGGCTTTTATTCCTGATGTCCCTAAATCAATTCCGAGATACATTGTACCTCCCCATCTCTTAGCTAAGTTTGATTAATTATTATGAGAACAATAAAAGAAGAAGGAACAACTTGTGTTCCTTCTTTTGTCTCCTTTTTATTTATAAATATAAGAATTAACAATATTTTCGAGTAATTCTTGGCGACCTGAAACTGGTGCTGGAGCAACATCATTTTGTACAACATGATTTGCTAAATCAGCAAGAGAAAGTTTGCCGCTAAGAATATCTTTACCAAATGGTGCATCCCATCCAGCATAACGTTTATCTTTTTCTGCTTGTAAACGATCATTTTCAATCATTTCAGCTGCAATTAATAATGAACGTGCTAATACATCAATACCACCAATGTGTGCATGAACAAGATCATAACGATCAATACTTTGTCTACGAATCTTCGCATCAAAGTTGAAACCACCTTGACCTAAACCGCCAGCTTTTAAGATTTCATAAATCACTAACGCATTTTCTTCTACGCTATTCGGGAATTGGTCTGTATCCCAACCAAGTTGTGCGTCACCACGGTTTGCGTCAATAGAGCCTAAGATACCGAGTGCTGCTGCAGTTGCCACTTCGTGTTGGAAAGTGTGACCAGCTAGTGTTGCATGGTTTGCTTCAATATTCACTTTAATTTCTTTTTCCAAACCAAATTGTTTTAAGAAACCATATACGGTTGCTACATCATAATCATATTGGTGTTTGGTTGGTTCTTGTGGTTTTGGTTCAATTAATAATGTACCGTTGAAACCAATTTTATATTTATTTTCCACCACTAATTGCATAAAACGACCGAGTTGTTCACGCTCACGTTTCAAGTCAGTATTAAGCAATGTTTCATAGCCTTCACGTCCACCCCACAACACATAGTTTTCACCACCTAATTTCTGGGTTGCTTGCATTGCGTGGAAAACTTGAGTCGCAGCACACGCAAACACTTCAGGATTAGGGTTACTTGCAGCCCCTGACATATAGCGTTTATTGGTAAAACAGTTTGCCGTTCCCCATAACAGTTTGATACCTGTTTCTGCTTGTTTTTGTGCAAGTAAATCCACAATGGTTGAGAAGTTATAAATATATTCTTTAAATGAGTTACCTTCAGGCGCAACATCTACATCATGGAAACAATAATAAGGTACGCCTAATTTTTTAATAAATTCAAATGCAATATTGGCTTTTTCTTTTGCTGCACCTAATTCAGTTGCATTTTTTTGCCATGGACGATCAAGTGAAGCAGTACCAAACATATCTGTACCATTCCAACAGAAAGTATGCCAATAGCAAACTGCTAGGCGTAAATGTTCTGCCATTGTTTTACCGAGTACCACACGATTTGCATCGTAATAACGATAGGCAAATGGATTAGTTGATTGTGGGCCTTCATATTTTACTTGTTCAATTTGATCAAAATAAGTTGTCATTTTTAAGCTCCTTACATGCGTAATAAATTTTGGTTGTGCACAGAGTAAATATGAAAAATCATCTCTTCAATTACGTTATTTCTTTTTCCAATTTAGATAATTCTTTTTTGTGACAAATATCACATTATGTCCAAAACATACTTATTTTTAATATTGTGAGAAGTATCACAGAAACTAAAAATCGTAATTGAAAAACAAAATTTATAAATTGTTCCACATGTAGAAATTATGAATAGTAATAGCCGCCGTATTACTTATCCCTTTAATTAACATGAGGTGACTCAAATGAAATTTAAAAAAACTTTATTATCTATTGCACTTATTTTAGGTTGTATAAGCAGCGTATCTCAGGCAAAACAATTAACTATTGGTATGTCAATCGATGATTTACGTTTAGAGCGTTGGCAAAAAGATAGTTCAATATTTACTAAAAAAGCTGAAGAGTTAGGTGCAAAAGTATTTGTACAATCTGCAAATGGTGATGACAGCGTTCAAATCTCACAAATTGAAAATATGATTAATAGAAATGTCGATGTATTAGTCATTATTCCACACAATGGTGATGTATTAAGTAATGTTATTGAGGATGCATCACGTTCAGGTATTAAAATATTAGCTTATGATCGCTTAATTAATAATGCAAATATTGATTTCTATGTTTCATTTGATAATGAAAAAGTTGGGGAATTACAAGCAGAAAGTTTAGTTAAATTAAAACCTAAAGGTAATTACTTCTTAATGGGCGGCTCACCTACTGATAATAATGCAAAATTATTCCGCAAAGGACAAATGAAAGTTATTCAACCATTAGTTGATAAAGGCGATATTAAAATTGTTGGCGACCAATGGGTAGATTCTTGGTTACCAGAAAAAGCATTACAAATTATGGAAAATGCGTTAACTGCTAACAATAACAAAATTGATGCTGTGGTAGCTTCTAACGATGCTACTGCAGGTGGTGCGGTACAAGCTCTACAAGCCCAAGGATTGGCAGGTAAAGTTGTTATTTCTGGTCAAGATGCTGACTTAGCAGGTGTAAAACGTATTGTTGCTGGAACACTAACAATGACGGTTTATAAACCAATTGCGAAGTTAGCTGATAAAGCAGCAGAAATTGCTGTGAAACTTGGTAAAGGTGAAAAAGTTGAAAGTAATGCAGTATTAAATAACGCACTTAAAGATGTTCCATCTTATTTATTAACACCAATTGTTGTCACTAAAGATAATATTGATGAAACCGTTATTAAAGATGGTTTCCATACTAAAGATAGTGTTTATAAATAATATTTTTGAGGGAGATATTCTCCCTCACTTTATTTTAAGGTGGTTTCTATGGATGTATTACTAGAAATGAAAGGGATAGTAAAAAAATTTGGTGATGTAAAAGCACTAGATAATATTTCTATCTCTATTTCCCCAGGAGAAGTATTATCTCTTTGTGGAGAAAATGGATCTGGAAAATCAACTTTAATGAAAGTACTTTGTGGTATTTATCCTTATGGTGATTATGAGGGTGATATTTATTTTTCTGGAGAATTACTTAAATCAAAAAATATAAAAGATACAGAAACTCGTGGCATTGCAATAATTCACCAAGAATTAGCATTAGTTAAAAATATGACTATTATGGATAATATATTTTTAGGTAATGAATTAACTAAATATGGCATTGCTGATGAAAATGAAATGTATCTTCGCTGTCAGAAAATGTTATCTCAAGTGCAATTAAATGTTGATCCTTATACTGTTGTTGGTGAATTAGGTTTAGGTGAGCAACAATTAGTTGAAATAGCAAAAGCATTAAATAAAAACGTACGTTTATTAATTTTAGATGAGCCAACAGCATCATTAACTGAAAAAGAAACAGATATATTATTAGATCTTATTCGTAATCTAAAAGCACATAATATCGCTTGTATTTATATTTCACACAAATTAAATGAAGTTAAAGCGATTTCCGATCAAATTTGTGTTATTCGTGATGGTAAGCATATCGGGACTCGTTCTGCTGCAGAGATGACCGAAGATGACATTATCACTATGATGGTCGGACGTGAAATTACTTCTCTTTATCCACACGACACGCATGAAATCGGCGAAGAAATTTTATCCGTAGAACATTTAACTGCATGGCATCATGTAAATACACACATTAAACGAATTGATGATGTCAGTTTCCAATTACATAAAGGTGAAATCCTTGGGATTGCAGGTTTAGTTGGTTCAGGCCGAACTGAAATTGTGCAATGTATTTTCGGAGCTTATCCAGGTAAATTTGAAGGTAACTTTAAATTACATGGACAACCTGTACAACATAAAAACTGTGCTGAGGCGATTAAAAACGGTATTTTTATGGTGCCTGAAGACCGAAAACGCCACGGTATTATTCCAATAATGGGCGTAAATAAAAATATTACACTATCTGCTTTACCAAAATATTGCCATGCTAATGTCATCAATGAAGCACTTGAAGAAACCATTATTCAACAATCTATTCAGGAATTAAAAGTAAAAACACCAGCACCTGAATTAGCCATTTCTCGCCTTAGTGGTGGTAACCAACAAAAAGCGATTCTTGCCAAAGCTCTATTACTTAACCCACAAATTTTAATTTTAGATGAACCAACTCGTGGTATTGACGTTGGCGCAAAATACGAAATCTATAAACTAATCAATGAATTAGCGAAAAAAGGCGTTGCTATTATTGTTATTTCTTCCGAACTTCCAGAGGTTCTTGGGATCAGTGATCGTGTGCTTGTCATGCACCAAGGAAAATTAAAAGGCAATCTCATTAATCATCAACTTACCCAAGAAAAAGTCATGGAAACCGCACTCAAGGAGTAGTCTATGAAAAAACTAAAATCCATTAATTTACAAGTTTATATTATGCTGATTGCAATCATTGTAATCATGCTTTTTTTCTCTTTTGCAACTGATGGTGCCTACCTCAGTGCAAGGAATATTTCTAACTTACTACGCCAAACGTCAATTACGGGTATCTTAGCTATCGGTATGTTATTTGTGATTATTGCGGCTGAAATTGATCTTTCTGTCGGTTCATTAATGGGATTACTTGGTGGTTTTGCAGCCATTACCAATGTTTGGTGGGGTTGGCCATTACCCGCAACAATTCTAGCAACATTAGTACTTGGTTTAATTTTTGGGGTTTGGAATGGTTATTGGGTGGCTTATCAACGTGTACCGTCCTTTATTGTTACCTTAGCTGGTTTATTGGCATTCCGAGGTATTCTCGTTGGTATGACTAACGGTTCAACCGTTTCGCCTGTTAGTCCGTCAATGACCCTTATTGGTCAAGGTTATATTCCTGATATTTGGGGACTTGGCATTGGTTGTTTTGCTGTTGTCGCCTTTATTTTATGGACTAGCCGCCAACGTCATGCTCGGCAAAAATTACAATTACCAGTACCAGCCATATCAAAAGATTTTATCACTTATGCAGCGCTCGCCATTTTACTTTTAGGTTCAATTTATCTGCTGAATGATTATCGCGGTATCCCATTCCCTGTATTACTGCTCGCTATTCTTGCTGTCATTGGTTACTTCGTATCGAAGAAAACCGCATTTGGTCGTTATATTTATGCGATTGGCGGCAATATTGATGCAGCTCGCCTTTCAGGGATCAAAGTGGAAAAAATTAAACTCGCGATCTTCTCAATTAATGGTTTGATGGTAGCGATTGCAGGTCTAATTTTAAGTGCAAGATTGGGCGCTGGCTCGCCATCTGCGGGACAAAATGCCGAATTAGATGCGATTGCCGCTTGTGTGATTGGTGGCGCAAGCCTTGCCGGCGGTGTCGGTAGTATTTTTGGGGTAATAATCGGAGCATTGATTATTGCAGCATTAGACAATGGTATGAGTATGCTCGATGTCCCAACCTTTTGGCAATATATTGTAAAAGGCGGCATCTTATTGCTCGCTGTTTGGGTGGACTCTATTAGCAAGAAAAAATAGGAAATACCTATGAAGCAATATCATTTTGATCAGGAAATTTCACGCTATCACACCTATTCAGCGAAATGGGACGAAGCCTTGCTACGCCACCAACGGCGTGTCTTTCCCTTGTCGGTAGCGGATATGGATTTACCGACTGCCCCTGCGATTATTGACACGATTCAACAAGCCAATAACGGCATTTACGGCTACACCATTTTGGGTGAGCATTATCAGCAAACGGTGGCAAATTGGCTGGCTCGCCATTACGATTTTCAGGCAGAGCCGACAGAAATTGTCCACTGCCCACGAGTGATACAAGCGATTTCGCTCTATTTGCAACATTTCACCGCAACAGACGATGCGGTGGGCATATTTATGCCCTCTTATTCGCCCGTGGTGAATTGCGTAACCTTAAATCAGCGAACGCTGATCCCTTGTGCATTACGCTATAACGGTCAAGGTTATGAGATTGACGAAGCCGAGCTGACCGCCTGTTTTCAGCGTATTCGGGTATTTATTTTGATTTCACCACACAACCCGACAGGTATTGTCTGGAACGCCGAACAGCTAGGCTTAATCGCACGGCTGGCGGAACAATATGGCGTATTTGTGATTGCCGATGAAGTCCACGCCGATTTTGTGTTTGGTAAAAAACATACCGTGCTTGCCAGCGTCAGCGATTATCTCGCCCAACATTCGATGATCTGCACTTCACCTGCCAAGAGCTTTAACCTGCCAGGGTTGGAGATCAGCAATATCATTATCAAAAATGCCAAAGTGCGGTCGGATTTTGAAAAAATATTACAACGCACAGGCTTTCATAACCCCAATTATTTCAGCGTGCCAGCCCTATATTGTGCCTACACACAATGCGATGAATGGCTCCTTCAACTCAAAGACTATATTGCAGAAAATAAGCGAATTGTAACCGCTTGTTTTGCTGAAAAATTGCCACAGCTGGTCGTTTGCCCAACAGACGGCACTTATCTGCTGTGGATAAATTACACCGACTTGTCGCTCACCCCTGAACAATTTAAACAACGCATACTCACGCACGCCAACATTGAACTGGCGTGGGGCGAGGATTTTGGGGAAGAGGGCAAAGGGTTTTTCCGTTTAAACACCGCTCTTCCGCAAGCAAGGTTGCGTGCGTGTTTAGACCGTATTTGTTTCGCTTTAACCACCGAAAAGGAGTAAATTATGGCGACGACCACCCCACGTTTACCAACGCTTTTTGAAGCGTTGATACCAATTTTATCAATGCTGATATTATTAGGTTTAGGCTATGCGTTTTTTGATTTACCGCCTGAACCGTTAATGGTGATTTCCACCGTGATTGCAGGCTTAGTTACTATTCGTCTAGGCTATCGCTATGACGATATTCTCAAAGCAATCGCCGATAAAATCGCCAAAACAATGCCTGCTTTGCTGATTTTAATCAGCGTAGGGTTGCTGATTGGCACTTGGATCAGTGGTGGCACAATCCCAATGCTGATCTATTACGGCTTAAAAGTGATTGATCCGAAATTTCTCTATGTAACCGCCTTAGTCCTCACCTCAGTGGTGTCGATTTGTACCGGCACATCGTGGGGATCGGCAGGCACAGTCGGCGTGGCATTTATGGGCGTGGCGATTGGCTTAGACGCAAACCTTGCTGCCACCGCAGGGGCTGTGGTTGCTGGCGCGTATTTTGGCGATAAACTTTCGCCTTTATCAGACACCACCAACATTGCCGCCGCGGCGACTAAAGTCAATTTATACGAGCATATATTCCATTTGCTTTACACCACTTTGCCATCGTTCCTGCTGGCAGCCGCGGTTTATATTATCTACGGCTTAAACATTGAAGTAACCGAAGTGGCCACCCCTGAAAAAGTCGCCAATATGCTGACTGGGCTTGAAAGCATCTACCAGTTCAACCTGCTTTTACTCGTGCCAGTGGTGATTATTTTATGGGGATCTATCACGAAAAAACCGACCATTCCTGTGATGCTAGTTTCCGCCTTGATCGCAATGTTCAATGCGGTATTTATTCAACATTTCCAATTTGCTGATGTGATGAACAGTGCCTTGAATGGCTTTAATGTGTCGATGATCCATAATGACGCAATCCAAGTGAGTGCCGATTTAAGCCGATTACTCAACCGTGGCGGAATGAACTCAATGATGGGGACATTGTTGATCTGTTTCTGTGCCTTATCGTTTGCAGGGGCGTTGTCGGTCGGCGGATCCCTTAACGTGATTTTAGAAAAATTGCTGACAATGGTGAAATCAACCGCCTCATTAATTGTTACCACCATCGCCTGCGGTTTAACAATGATTGGCGTAACTTGTAACGGACAAATTTCGATCCTAATCCCAGGTGAAATGCTTCGCAAAGCCTATATTGAGCGTGGTTTACACCCGAAAAATTTAGGGCGTACAGTCGAAGACTCTGCCACCATTATTGAACCAATCCTGCCGTGGACAGCCGCAGGGGCATATATGGCAGGTACACTCGGCGTGGCAACACTCTCCTACCTCCCGTGGGCAATCCTCTGCTGGAGCGGTATATTCTTCGCCACTCTTTGGGGACTCACAGGCTTTGGCATCGCCAAATTATCTGAACAAGAGAAAAACGAATTATTGAATACGCTATAGTAACCAATCAGGCTGCAACAAAAAAGTGCGGTAATTTTTACCGCACTTTTTCTATCATAGATTTAAAATGATAGTCGCATAAAGTTTGATTGCGTTACTTATTAAATAAGATTTAAGTGTTGGGTATTCATAAATCTTCTTATAATGGTCAATTTAACTATGGAAGGAACTTTTATGCAAAAGATGCTGATGTATTAAATATTCAACTCCCCATTACCCAAACAGGCAACATTGATTATAAATTAATGCAAACGCTCATCTCCGCCATTCAAAAACTGGTGATAAAAGAGGTGGTGATATACGCAGATAAAAAAATAGCAGCCACAAAAGCCCTTATTATCTAAACATCTCTAACCGCTCAAAAGAGCGGTTATTTATTTTATTCTCATATACATATCTCACTATTTTATAAAAATCTAATCCTATTTTTTATTAAAATACCCACAAATAGGTATAAAAATAAAATTCCTATTCTATTGATATTATTACCTTTTATAACCATTAATAGGTATAAAAAATAATTAACCTCTTACTTTCCATTTTTTCTACCAAAACTTTTTGATTAAACTCAAAAAATCACCATAAAACCTTAGAATAATTACACATATTTCGTTAAAGTATGCACTGCTTATAATTGTATCTTCCTTGTATTTTCAAGGTATTAGATACATCTAAATTTATCTATATTTTGTTATTACTAAATAACTATTTATGTTGGGGTAATTATCGTGAAAACATTCAAACAAGCGATGCTTCTTTTATTAGCTGGTACGGCTTCTATGGGAATGGTATCAGCACAGGCTGCTGAACAACCTGCAAATAATCCAGCCACACAAACTGCAGATAAATATAAAGATATGAAGTTTGATATTGATAAAGTGGCTGTACGCAATGACCTTTATGCAGAAAAATATCCATTACAATATCAATCTTGGTTAAGTACCAAACAATCAGAAAAAATTGGTGATGCCCTTGAAGAAGATCCTCGTTTAGTGGTGCTTTGGGGCGGTTATTTATTCTCATCAGAATATAACCACCCGCGTGGACACTTTTATGCGGTAACAGATGTGCGTAATATTTTGCGTACAGGTGGTCCGAAAGATGAAAATAGTGGTCCACAACCTGCCGCTTGTTGGACCTGTAAAAGCCCTGATGTGGCTCGTTTAATCACGGAAAAAGGTGAAGACGGCTACTTTGGCGTGAAATGGGCGAAATGGGGTTCTGAAATTGTCAATCCAATCGGCTGTGCGGACTGTCATGACACAAATTCAGCTGCCTTTGCTAAAGGTGAGCCTGCATTGCGTATTGCTCGCCCTCACGCATTGCGTGCGTTAGACAAAGTAAATTGGAATTTTGAACGTTCAGACAAAACAGATAAACGCGCAGCGATTTGTGCAAACTGCCACGTTGAATACTATTTTGCTGGTGATAAGAAAACCGTTACATTCCCTTGGGATAACGGCTTAAGTGTTGATCAAATGCAAAAATACTATGATGATTTAGATTTTAAAGATTGGACGCACTCTTTATCAAAAGCACCAATGTTGAAAGCACAGCACCCAGACTTTGAAATTTGGACAATGGGTATGCACGGTAAAAATGGCGTAACTTGTGTTGATTGTCATATGCCGAAAGTACAAGCCGCTGATGGTCAAGTTTATACTGACCACAATATCGGCAATCCGTTTGATAATTTCCAAAATACCTGTGCAAACTGCCACGATCAAAGCAAAGAGAAGTTAGAAGGTATTGTTAATTCTCGTAAAGAGCGTGTGAACACAATGCTTATCACTTTAGAAGATCAATTAGTGCACGCTCACTTTGAAGCAAAAGCGGCTTGGGACGCAGGCGCAACGGCTGATGAGATGAAAGATGCCTTGCAAGATATTCGTCATGCTCAATGGCGTTGGGACTATGCAGCAGCAAGCCATGGGGCATTTATTCACGCACCTGAAGTGGCATTAAGCGTGTTAGGTTCTGGTGTGGATAAAGCGGCAGATGCCCGCCGTAAATTAGCGGTGGTCTTAACACGTCATAATGTGGCACAACCTGTTGCAATTCCTGATATTTCTACCAAAGCCAAAGCACAAGCGGCAGTCGGTATTGATATCGAAAAACAAAAACGTGAAAAAGAAGAGTTTTTAAGAACAGTCGTTCCTCAATGGGATAAAGAAGCAAAAGAGAAAGGCTTATTGCCAGCTGATGCAAAATAATCCTAAAAAATAACCGCACTTTGAGCCTGATAAAAGCAAAAAGTGCGGTCAAATAAGAAAACTTTTTTGAGGTAATAATAATGAGCTTCTACTCGACTTTTAAGAATGGGATCAGAACAGCGTTACTCGTTGCTGTTGCAATGTTAAGCTGGACGCAAGCCAGTGCTGAACAAGCTAAAGCGGATGGACAAAACCAGCTGACTTATCAGCCACAATTAGAAAATCAGCGTGATCCAAACCAATATTGTGCGAAATGCCACAAATTTAATGAGCAACAGTTTCACGGTGTGCATTTAAATAAAGTGAACCCAAATAACGGCAAGCCGATTAATTGCGTAAGTTGTCACGGTAATATTTCAGAAGATCACCGTCGTGGGGTGAAAGATGTAATGCGTTTCCACGGGGATATTTTCAGTGATAAAGCCCCAATGTATAGCGTGCAAGAACAAAATCAGGTCTGCTTTGCTTGCCACCAGCCAGCAAAACTGCGTGAGAAGTTCTGGGTTCACGATGTACACGCCATGAAATTACCTTGTGCAAGTTGTCATACACTACACCCAACCAATGACGCAATGAAAGATGTTCAGCCGAAAGAGCGGGTGAAATTGTGTGTAGATTGTCACGGTAAACAACAGGCAATCCAGCAAGAGAAAAACATTAAGAAGGATACACAATGAATTGTTCACGCCGCAACTTTGTTTCAGGAATCGGAGCATTAATGTTAGTTGCTGGAGGCAGCAATAAAACATTAGCCACCGTACTTTCTGAAGAAAAAAACAAACGCTACGGAATGTTGCACGATGAGCGTAGTTGTATTGGCTGTACAGCTTGTATGGACGCTTGTCGTGAAGTGAATAACGTGCCAGAAGGGGTGTCTCGTCTTGAAATTATCCGTAGTGAGCCTTATGGTGAATTTCCTAATGTAGAGTATGAGTTTTTCCGTCATTCATGCCAACACTGTAGTAACGCACCTTGTGTACACGTCTGCCCGACTGGCGCATCTTTTATTGATGCGAAAACAGGCATTGTTGATGTGAATAAAGATCTCTGTGTCGGCTGCCAATATTGCATTGCGGTTTGCCCTTATCGTGTTCGCTTTATTCACCCAGAAACAAAAGCCGCCGATAAATGCAATTTCTGCCGAGATACCAATCTTGCACAAGGCAAATTACCAGCCTGTGTTGAGGCTTGCCCAACCAAAGCCTTAACCTTCGGCGATTTAAATGACCCAAATAGCGAGATTTCGCAGAAAGTGCGTAAAGATCAGGTTTACCGTACTAAAGTAGAACTCGGCACAGAACCAAATCTTTACCATATTCCAGCTAAACAAGGGGAGATCAGACGATGAGTAGCCCGTTTCATTTTCCATCGTTAGTATGGGACGAAATTATTGCGATTTATCTCTTTTTATTAGGGATCTCAGCAGGGGCAACAATGCTAGCCGTCTTATTAAGACGCAGTGGCATTGTCTCCTCACCAAGTGAGAACAACATTATCCGCTGTGCGGCTATCTTGTCGCCTGTGACTATCTTACTTGGCTTAACGATTTTAATTTTCCACCTAACCAAGCCTTGGACGTTCTGGTATTTAATGTTTAACTACCACAGCACCTCGATTATGTCGATGGGGGTCATGTTATTCCAAGTCTATATGGCGTTTTTATTCTTATGGTTAGCGATTATTTTTAAATCGTTAGTGGCAACAATGATCGCGCGTTTTGTCCCAAAATTAGCTTTTGTTAATCGCCTCATTGCAACCGCAGAACGCTTTATTTCGCCAATAGAAATCATCCTGATTTTACTGTCTGTCTTACTCGGGGCATACACAGGCTTCCTCCTTTCCGCTTTAATCAGCTACCCGATGTTGAATAACCCTGTCTTGCCAATTTTATTCTTAGCATCAGGAACATCATCAGGTGTTGCGGCATTGGTTGTCTGTGCATTACTCTTCACCAAAGAGAGTACCCACTCACCAGCATTGCATTTTATCCATAAATTTGAATTGCCGGTAGTGTTAATCGAAGCGTTTTTACTCTTCGCTTTCTGCGTCGGACTTTACCTAGGTGGCGGACAAAAAACCGTGGCGATTGTCAATGCCATCGGCGGCGGATTTTGGTCTAATGTATTTTGGTTTGGCGTTGTTGGCATCGGTTTAGTTCTACCAACCTTATTAAATGCCGTTGCTAACGAAAACCTTAAACATAAAAAATCCTTTATGATGACAGTCGCTGCATTAGGCTTAATCGGCGTATTATGCTTACGTTTCTGGGCATTATACGCAGGACAAATGACACTTGCTTAACTAAGTGTGCATAACAAAGTGGTAAAAAGTGATATGTTGTTCTCTCGACATATCACTTTCATTTTTCTTGATCATCGTGATATAAATAATTTATGGTCGTTGAGTTAGGATTTATCAGTTTATTATTAGTTGTTGTTTTCGCTGGGTGTTTAGCCTTATTACCGACCTATGGTGTATGGCGTAACAAGCCATTCTTTATGCAACTTGCCCAACCACTCAGTTTACTTTATACCCTATTCACAACGATAACATTAGCACTATTAGCTTATGCGCTCGCCACCAATGATTTTTCTATCGAATATGTCGCCCAACATTCCAATTCAAAATTACCTTTATTTTATCAATTAGCCGCAACTTGGGGTGGACATGAAGGTTCAATGCTATTTTGGCTCTTTGCTCTCTCACTATGGACTGGACTGTTTGCTTGGTTTAACCGCCATACCGATCTCCGTTTAATGACGATTACCTTGATTATTATGGGATTAATCGGTTTCTGCTTTGCACTTTTTATTCTATTTCTTTCTAATCCCTTTCAACGCTTGATTCCTGCTGCTATTGAAGGACGTGATTTAAATCCTATGCTACAAGATATTGGCTTAATTGTGCATCCACCACTTCTTTATCTTGGTTATGTAGGGTTTGCGATTAATTTTGCGCTCATCTGTGCGGCTTTGCTATTACAACAATTCAATGCCGCCTTAGCTCGTTTATGCCGCCCTTGGGTATTAGCCTCGTGGGCATTTTTAACGATTGGCATTGTTTTAGGTTCTTGGTGGGCATACTACGAATTAGGTTGGGGTGGCTGGTGGTTTTGGGATCCCGTTGAAAATGCTTCTTTAATGCCTTGGTTATTGGCTACTGCTCTCTTACATGGGCTAATTGTGTATGAAAAACGAGGCATTTTCATTTATTGGGTCATGTTATTATCCATCTTTACTTTTGCCTTGAGTTTATTAGGGACATTTATTGTCCGTTCTGGTGCTATTGCTTCTGTACATGCTTTTACTATCGACCCACAGCGAGGGCAGGCATTACTAGCGATATTTTTTCTCTTTACGATTGGAGGATTAATCCTGTTTGCTTTACGCGCAAGTAATCCGCCATCAATCGTTCGTTTTCAATGGTTAGCAAAAGAATCTGCTCTACTGATCACTAATATCCTTTTTTCCCTTGCCACATTGATTGTTTTTGTTGGCACATTTTACCCAATGATTTTTACGATGATGGGCTGGGGTAGTATTTCGGTCGGTACACCTTATTTTAATCGCTTATTCCTACCACTATTAGTTGTCTTACTTATCTTGATGCTATTTGCCCCTCAATGGTCTTGGCAACAAACATCATTTACTCGTTTACGTCGTGCAAGCTATTGGCTATTACCTGCACTGCTATTAACACTATTACAAATATGGCAACAACAAGGGCTACAATTTTCTGATATTTCAGTTGTTGCTATTTGCCTATTAATTTTCGCTTGGTGGCTATTACTCAATACGCTATTTGCTCGTTGGATTAAAGATATAAAACAATGGGGTATGCGGCTAGCACATATTGGTTTAGCAATGAGCGTTATTGGTGGCACAATTAGCAATTTCTATGCCGAAGAGATCAGTGTCAAAATGAAAGCAGGCGATACTCAAACTTTACATCAGTATCAATTTACCTATCTTGGCTATCGTAATGAAATCGGGCCTAATTACACAGCAGAACGCACCTTTTTCACGGTACAACGAAATAATAAACATATTGCCCAAATTAGTGCCGAACGCCGTTTTTACGATGTACGCACCATGAATATGAGTGAAGTAGGTATTGCGTGGGGCTGGTTTGAAGATTTGTATATTGTGATGGGGAATAAATTATCGAGCGATGAATTCACTTTCCGTTTACATTATAAACCTTATATTCGTTGGCTCTGGCTAGGTGGCTTACTCATTATGCTCGGTGGTTTCCTTGCGATGTGGAGTGCTAGAAAACCCAAAACAAAGGATAAACAATGAAACGTTGGCTATTATTCACTCCTGTGATCATTATTTTGCTTTTTGCCGTGATCCTCTTTTTTGGCTTAAACCAAGATCCGCTGCAAAAAATGAAAGATCATCTTAATAAACCTCTGCCAGCATTAGTGTTATCTGATTTACAAGACAATACTCGCACTTGGCAAAATAGTGATCTTCCACAAGGTCAGGTCTATTTAATTAATATTTGGGGCAGCTGGTGTCAATATTGCAAACAGGAATTTCCTTTGTTACATCACATCAGTCAGCAATACCAACTACCAATTATTGGCATTGACTATTTGGATAAACGAGAGAATGCGCTTAATACATTGGCTGAGTTAGGTAATCCATTCCAATTAAATGCTTATGATAGTAAAGGTGTATTTGCCGCAGAACTTGGTATTAATGGTGCCCCTTATACCTTTATTATTGATAAAAAAGGCATTATTCGTTATTTTTTTGAAGGTGGCGCAATTAACCAAACCATTTGGCAACAGCAAATGTTACCTTTAATCCAACAATTACAGGCGGAACCTTAATGCTACGCTTTTTCTTTATTTTGCTAACGTTATGCAGTATCGCCAATGCTGAAATTGTCGATACCTTTCAGTTTCATTCGCCAGAAACACAACAACGCGCGATTGCTTTAGCCAAAACTTTACGTTGTCCGCAATGCCAAAATCAAAATTTAGTCGAATCCAATGCAGCAGTAGCTTATGAATTACGGCTTGAAGTCTATCAAATGGCAAATGAGGGAAAAAGTAATGATGAAATCATCAATATTATGACAGAACGATTTGGCAATTTTGTCCGTTATGATCCTCCATTTGCGCTTAATACCTATCTATTATGGTTATTGCCAATCATCGCTTTGGGCATCGCTATCGTTACGAGTTTATATTATTTAAGAAAACGCAAAGCAAATAAGCCACTAACCACAGTAGAACAACAACAAATCAATGCTTTTTTACAACAGCAGGAGCAGCATGATTAATTCAATTTTCTTTTCTGGACTGATACTTTTTTTAGGGATCATTATTTTGATCCTATATTGGTATCGCCCGAGTAAAACAGTTGACTACGCCAATCAACAACTTAACCAACAGCTACTCAATCAACAACTTACTGAGAATAAAAAACAACAAAATACTACCTTATTAAATGAAACCGCCTATCGCTTTATGCAAGAACAGGCAATTCCATCATCGTTGCCAACGCCACAATATCGGCGCAAAGCATTTACACTCATACTTGGCTGTGTCCTTTTTTTTCTCGCTATCAGTTATTATGCGCTGACCAACCGTTGGCAAACCGTTACTCAACTCAATATGCCAATAAAAACAAAAGTGATTTCACAAAATCAGAATGAAGACATGATTTTATCTATTCAACGAAAAATCCGTGAAAATCCAAATCAGGGTGAAAATTGGTATGAATTAGGGTTAGCTTATGCGCAGAATAATGAATTTGATAACGCTTTAGAATCTTATTCCAGAGCAACAATTTTATTAGGACGCCAACCACAAATTTTAGCTGCCGCAGCAACCGCTCTCTATTATCAACACAATCAAAAATTAACAACACAAGCTCAACAATGGTTGCAAGAAGCATTACAGCAAGATCCAGATGACACCACTGCGCTATTATTACTCGCTAATGATGCGTTTCAACAAGCACATTACCAACAAGCAATTAAACTCTGGCAACAAATTTTAGATAGCCAACGCAAAGTTGATCGCAAATTATTGATTAATATGATGGATATGACAGAAAAGAAAGCAAAATTGCAATAAAACGCTCGTTAAATAGTTGACAAATCTATTTTTGCAATTAAATTTGTCAGCCTCTTAGAACCATTCTCTCTAAACAAGAAACCGCCCATAAAGGGCAAATATACTTAAACTTCGAACTGTTTATTCGTTGATTGGAGCAACTATGCAATATGAATTAAAAAAAACGGACGGTCGTGCTCGCCGAGGACAACTGACATTTGAACGCCCACAAGGAACATTTACCGTACAAACCCCAGCATTTATGCCAGTAGGCACGTATGGCACGGTAAAAGGTATGACACCAGAAGAAGTCCGAGCGACAGGTGCTGAAATCTTATTAGGCAATACATTCCACTTATGGTTACGCCCTGGGCAAGAGATTATGCGTAAGCATGGCGATTTACATGACTTTATGCAATGGCATCGCCCAATCTTAACTGACTCAGGCGGTTTCCAAGTCTTTAGTTTAGGGAAATTACGCAAAATTACCGAAGAGGGCGTGAAGTTCCAAAACCCAATTAATGGTGAACGCATTTTCTTATCGCCAGAAAAATCAATGGAAATCCAATATGATCTTGGTTCAGATATTGTGATGATTTTTGATGAATGTACCCCATATCCAGCAACTTTTGATTATGCGAAAAACTCAATGGAGCTATCATTGCGTTGGGCAAAACGCTGCCGAGATCGTTTTGATCAATTAGGCAATAAAAATGCACTATTTGGCATTATTCAAGGCGGTGTGCACGAAGAATTACGTCAAGTTTCATTAGATGGTCTATTGGAAATTGGTTTTGATGGCTATGCCGTTGGCGGGTTAGCAGTGGGTGAACCGAAAGAAGATATGCACCGTATTCTGGAATATATTTGCCCGAAAATTCCTCAAGATAAACCACGCTATTTAATGGGTGTAGGGAAACCTGAGGATTTAGTGGAAGGGGTAAGACGTGGGATTGATATGTTTGACTGCGTGATGCCAACGCGCAATGCACGCAATGGTCATCTCTTCGTTACTGATGGGGTAGTAAAAATTCGTAATGCGAAATATCGTGATGATACTTCGCCATTAGATCCTGAGTGTGATTGTTATACTTGTAAACATTACACCAAATCTTATCTTTATCATTTAGATAAATGTGGCGAGATTTTAGGGGCAAGATTAAATACCATTCACAACCTACGTTATTATCAACGTTTAATGGAACAAATTCGACAAGCCATTGAGGAGCAACGTTTTGAGGAGTTTGTACAAGAATTTTATGCCAGAATAGGGAAACCTGTTCCACCATTAAATCAATATCATTCATTTGAGTGAAAAAACGCTGTTTAACACTCTGATTTTTATAAGTTTTTCCTTATACCTTGTCCAAACATAGAATAGTTATAGAGGACAACATGATAGATAAAAGTGGTTTAACAACTTATAGTACAACGTTTTAAACCACTTTTTTCAAAGAAACACATGATTGAAAAACGTTAAAGATAAACTACATTTGTAGTACAAAAAGAAAATAATGTTTATACAGAATTTCTTAAAAATAAAAGTTGGTAAAAATTATAAGGAAATAATCATTACCAACTCTTTTTTCTCTATGACTTTTCAAATAAAGTGATGACTTATTTTAAGTAACTACGCAATAATTCCGCTTTATCAGTACGTTCCCAAGGGAATTGTTCTCGCCCAAAGTGCCCATATGCCGCTGTTTGACGATAAATTGGTTGAATCAAATCTAACATTTTAATCAAACCATATGGACGTAAATCAAAATGTTCACGCACTAACTTCACTAATAATTCATTATCAATTTTACCTGTGCCAAACGTTTCAATCATAATGGAAGTTGGCTCTGCCACACCAATCGCATAAGATAATTGAATTTCACAGCGGTCTGCTAACCCAGCGGCAACAATATTTTTCGCCACATAGCGTGCCGCATATGCTGCAGAACGGTCAACTTTAGACGGATCTTTACCAGAGAAAGCCCCTCCTCCATGACGCGCCGCACCGCCATAAGTATCAACAATAATTTTACGCCCCGTTAAACCACAATCTCCCATTGGACCACCGATAACAAAACGCCCAGTTGGATTAATAAAATATTTTGTATTGGCTGATAACCACTTTGTAGGAAGAACAGGTTTAATAATTTCCTCCATAATTCCTTCTCGCAGCGCTTTCTCACTTACGTTGTCTGCGTGCTGACTAGAAAGAACAACGGTATCAATCCCTTGAATTTGACCATTTTCATAAATAAAAGTGATCTGACTTTTCGCATCTGGTCTTAACCAAGGTAAAACTCCTTGACGACGTACTTCAGCTTGCTTCTCCATTAAACGGTGAGCATAAGTAATTGGTGCTGGCATTAATACTTCTGTTTCGTTTGTAGCATAACCAAACATAATTCCCTGATCGCCCGCACCTTGCTCTAATGGATTTTCTCTATCCACCCCTTGATTAATATCCGATGATTGTTTACCGATACCATTCAACACTGCGCAAGAATGACCATCAAATCCCATTTCTGATGAAGTATAACCAATATCACAAATTACTTGGCGTGCAAGATGTTCAATATCCACCCATGCAGATGTTGTGATCTCTCCACCAATCAGCGCCATTCCCGTTTTTACATAGGTTTCACACGCAACTCGTGCTTTAGGGTCTTGTTCTAAAATTGCATCTAAAACAGCATCTGAAATCTGATCAGCAATTTTATCTGGGTGTCCTTCAGACACAGATTCAGAGGTAAATAAATATGTTGACATGAAAATTCCTTATTAAAATTTACTCAATAAATTTCAATTTAATCTAATACAAAATAAGTAGAAAACATTAAAAGGAGGTTACTAAATAGATGTTTTTACTTCTAGACGGCTATAATACCTTGTATTTACCATTTGACAAGCAATTTTTGACTAAAAATAGATACGTTTTAAAACTCACTAGGGATTCTTGGTTGAAATGAAGTAATATCTCTCTCAACCAGATCTAATCTAATTTATCTTATTCCTTAATCCCAAAATAATTTTTTATTACGCCATTTTCATCAATATGGCGAACTCCATATATTTTAAAAACATTTCTCCCAAATTCACCATATGTTAGATTTCTATCATTTTTCAATAGATGAATAAAATACGCCTAAAAATATAATCCATATACTGAATGGGGCAAGTAGCCGTTATATTACTGCAGGTATCGTAAATGAAGCCATTGCCGAAAAAGTGGCTGAATTATCAGGTGGACAAAAATTCTCGCAACGGGTGTTGGTGATGAGTGAGAAAAGGCTCGATCACGCTAGCAGCGATAAACATCATAAGGGAGGGATTGGTTTATCAGTTGATGAATATGCAAGTATTTCACAAATTATTGCAAATCCTAGTGTAGTCATTTGGGATAAACATAATAGAAACCTTATCTATATTGATAAAAAAAGAAATATTAAGGTTATTGTTGATGTACCTAATAAAGATAAATTAAAGCCATACGAAAAATTAGATACTGTTATTAATGCGTATCGAGTAAATTTAGAAGATGTTAGGAATTCAGTGCCGGGCGGTGTTTACGAGTTAGTTGAAGGTAATCTATGATTGTTAGGCTAATGATGGTGGGGGGGGGGTCGAACCCACAATACCTCAGTTTCCTGATGACTTACCATTAGTCGACATCATTTAGCCTTGTAATAAATTTAATTCTATTTAGAGAAAAAGTCAAATGCACTTAGTATTTAAAGCTGACACTAAAGCAATTCAAAATAAATTCCGCAAGCTCAGCCAAGCAGGTAAAACAGAGGGCTTAACTCGTAAAATCGCCAATGTACTGTGGCAAGAGGCAGAAGAGGCGTTTGATGATGAGCGCTCACCAGAGGGTGAAAAATGGACTTCATTAAAAGAACCTTATAAAACGCAACGCTATAAAAAGGGTAAATCCATCTCAAACAACATTACTTTCCGCTCTTCTGTCCTCAGCTTCTCGCCCATCTATCCCCGTCAATGATGATAAAAAATCGGTATAGCTCCATTATCGCTTTAGGACGTTTGAACGTTTCTCCAGCTTTTTCGTGGGTTTTCGCTTGCTTTTTTGGGTTGATTGTATAAGAAGAAGAGGGTGAGACGTGATTAATGCGGTACTAACAAATCGTCCCGCATTGCACGAGTTGCACGAAGCGATTGCCACATCTCAATTTTCCAAAAACAAAAAACCTCCGTATCGCTACGGAGGCTCTCTTTAATTCAAAAACCTGGCAGTGTCCTACTCTCACATGGGAA